>CAZTOM010000285.1:0-2876 GCA_964615555.1 uncultured Actinomycetaceae bacterium | reverse complement strand
GGTGGCTCTCCGCGTGGCCGTCCGCGTGGCCGTCCGCGTGGCCGTCCGCGTGGCCAGCCAGACCAGCGCACCTCCAGCGAGCACCACGGGCGGGAGCACCACAGGCAGGAGCCCGGCCACCCCGCCGCCCTGGACCATGGCGGGATCGGTGAAGAAGAAGAACGCCACGTTGACCGACCAGTGGAAGAGCCCTGCCAGGAGCCCGCGCTGCCACCAACTACCTCCGCCAAGAGCCCCCATTATGAGCGAGAGCCCGATCGAGACGATCGTGGATCCGGCGAACATCAGTGGATCCGCTAGCCGGTTGAAGTGCCAGAACGACCAGATCACCCCGGTGAACACCGCGGCCCCCGCCACTCCCCAGCGCACTTCGAAGGCGGGCTGCAGGAAGCCGCGCCACCCAAACTCCTCCCCCAGCGCCCCCAGCAGCTGGAACACAAGGAAGAATGCGACCACCGCGCCGGCGAACGGCCGCTCACCGCTGTGCGCGCCCGCCAGGACTGCGACCAGCAGTGTGAGCGCGCCATACGCCGCCATCACTCCGGCGGTGACGAGCAGCCGCCGCAGGAAGACCGGCCGCGCCTCCTCCGGTCCCGGGAGGTAGGCGACCAGCCTCTGGCGCAGGATCAGCCACGTGGTCACCAGGGCGAGCGACGGACCCAACTGGAAGAAGGCCACGAGGTTAAAGTCCACGCCGGCGAGGACCTGCAGGCCCATCAGTCCGGCGGAGTGGAGAAACGCGGACACGAGGAAGACCGTCACCGGCACCCAGAGCCGGTCCGGGTCCGCCGCAGGCGAGGAAACCCCGGCGGCGGTTCGGAGCGGCCGTGGGCCTGTCCGAGGCGGCCGTGAGGCTGTCCGAGAACCCGTCGCTTCCCTCTGCTGCCGGGCCACTGCTATATCCCTCCCGTCTGACGCGGTGGGCCACGGTTGTTCGCCATCGCCGTCACCGTTACACCAACGAACGTTAGTTAGGAGATCAATGCGTAAGGATACCCGGACTCAGCTCCTGAACGCGGCGCAGGCACGTTTTGCCAGCCAGGGGTTTGTGGGGACCTCGATCCGAGAGCTCGCTGCGGACGTGGGGATCAAGGAGAGTTCGGTGTACAACCACTTCTCCAGCAAGCAGGACCTGCTGGACGAGGTGCTCGCCCGCGCCGATGCACGGCTGGCGGGGGTGGGAGAGCGCTTCCACATCCCCCTCGACGACGCCGAAGCGGCAGCGCCCGCCTACGTGGGGATCTCCGCCGACCGATTGGAGGAGATCGCGAGCGGCTTTCTCGAACTCTGGCTCCACGATCCCGATTTTGTGGCGGTGCGGCGGCTCCTCACGATCGAGCAGTACCGCACCCCCGGAGCTGGCCAGCGACTCCGCGCGATGCTGGTAGAGGGGCCCTTGGATTTCCAGACCGTCATCTTCACCGAACTGATCGACCGGGGGGAGTTCCTCCCGGCAGACCCGGAGGCAGTAGCCCTCGCCTTCTGGGGACCGATCCTTGCGATCCTCGATGTTGCCGACGCACCTGGCGGCGAGCCCGAGGCGAGACGCCTGGTGCGCGTCCACCTCGAGCACTTCGGCAGGACCCACGTCACAGCAATCGCACAGGGGAAGGAGACACCGTGACCGCCGTACGCCGCACCCTCTTCGGGGTGGCCATCTTCCAGATCATCTCCACGCTCATCGGCTTCGTCACCCTCCTCGCAGGTCCGGCGATGTACGAGTCCGCCCTGGCGGGAACACTCTTCGAAGGCCGGTACGCCCTGGCGGCAATCCTGCTCGGGATCGTGGTGGGCGGCTGGCAGTGGGCGGCGGCGATCATCCACGTGCGTTCCCCTCGCTGGCTCCCACTGGCGCACACTCTGGCGGGAACGGTCATGGTGGGGTGGATCGCCGGGGAGTGCCTCGTGATGGACTCCTTCATCTGGCCCCATGCGCTGTGGGGCGGGTTGGGCGTGATCCAGTTGCTCCTGGTGCTCGTCCTGCTCGGGGTGCTCCGCCCACGCCTAGGAGGAGAAGCCCGGGTCCCCCGCGAGCGCTGGCTCGTCGATGGGCCGCGCCCAGTAGACCCAGGGGAACCACGGACTACCCGCCCGCTGCCACCCATCGCGCGCCATCTGCGCGCCATCCACCAGGAACGAGGTACGCCGGTGCTCCCACTGGACCACGTCACGGACGACGTCGTGGTAGAAGGGCCCGTTCCCCACGCTGTGCCATCCATACCGGCCCACCCTGTTCAGTTCGGCCATCTCGTTGATGGCCGTCAGGTCGGTCATGCGGCGCCAATCGGGCGCGACCTCGGCCGTGGTGCCGCGATCCTTTCCGAACCTCTGCTGGGCGGCCTGCCGGCTGATGCGAAGTGCCGAGCCGATCGCCTCCCAGCTGACGCTGGCCGCGCGCGCTGCCAACACCGCCTCAGAAAGGATGTCGGTGGTTTCGTTGTTGGCCTGGTTGGCCCGCAGGATCAGCTTGAGCCACTCGCCGGGGTCCCCTTCGGGCGCCTCGGAGAGCTGGGTATCAGATCCGTAGACGATCACTCGGAGTTGGTTCAGGGACTCATCATCGAGGAACACGGTCAACCCCTTCCACAGATGTCAACTTGTTATTGACAGTCTAGGCCCCTTTCTGGCCCCTGTCAATCATTTCTTGACAGGTGGGGGCCTGCAGAGGGTGGCAGTCCGTGAGCCATCCGGAGAGGACGGCGCCCCCCTCACTCCGGGTGGGACTCACGCCTCGAGTACGTACCGGAGGACCTCCACCACCTGGTCCGTGGTGGTGCACCAGGCCTTCGCTTCAGCATCCACTTCCTTGAGGGGGTGGACGATGTCAGCATCGTGCAGGGTCACGTACGGCTTACCCAGCGCGGCGCAGTAGCCGG
>CAZTOM010000284.1:0-2901 GCA_964615555.1 uncultured Actinomycetaceae bacterium | reverse complement strand
GTCATGCGAGGGCCTCCACGAGGTGACGGGCGGCGAACGCGAAGACCCAGGCGAGCGCGAACATGTACCCGAAGGCGATAGCAGGCCAGCGCCAGCCGCCCGTTTCGCGGCGCATCACGCCCACGGTGGCCATGCACTGCAGCGCGAAGATGAAGAAGACCAGCACGGCCGCGGTGGCGCCGGGGGTGAACAGTGGCTCGCCGGCGCGGGGGCCGTCCTCCACGGTGAGGTCCGCGAGCGCGGTGGCGGGGTCCTCCGGATCGGTGGCGGCGGCGATCTGGCCCATGGTGGCCACGAACACCTCGCGGGCAGCGAGGGAGGAGATGATGCCCACGTTGATGCGCCAGTCGAAGCCGAGGGGCTGGAATGCCGGCTCCACGGCGCGGCCCACGCCCGCGGCCAGCGAGTTGTCCAACTGGTACGCGGAGGCGGCGGCGGTGTCCGTGGGGTTGATGCCGGCGGCCTCCAGGTCCGCGGCGGACTGGAGGGGGAAGGTGAGGAGGATCCACAGCACCACAGCGGTGGCGAGGATCGTGGTTCCCACGCGCCGCACGAACGCCCAGCAGGACTCCCACACGGCGATCGCGAGCGCGCGCAGCCGGGGGGCCTGGTAGCTCGGCATCTCCATGTAGAAGGGCAGGGCCATGCCGCGGCCTCCGCCGATCTTGGAGAACAGCCACGCCGTGCCGAGGGAGGCGAGCGCACCCGCCAGGTAGAGCGCAAACATCACGGCGCCCTGGGCTCCGATCGGGCCGAGCCGGGCATCTGCCGGGACCAGGAGGCCGATCAGCAGCACGTACACGGGGATGCGCGCGGAGCAGGTCATGAGGGGCGCGGCCATCATGGTGGCGATCCGGTCGCGGGCGGAGGGCAGGGTGCGGGTGGCCATGATGCCGGGGATCGCGCACGCGAGGGAGCTGAGGAGCGCCACGAACGCGCGGCCCTCGAGCCCGAACCGGCTCATCACGCGGTCCATGAGGAAGGCGGCGCGGGCCATGTAGCCGGTGCCCTCCAGGATGGAGATGAAGAGGAACAGCAGCGCGATCTGCGGCACGAACACCAGCACGCCGCCCAGCCCTCCGATGATGGCGGTGCCGAGGAAGCCCGCCAGCCACGGGATGGGGACGTGGGTGGCCACGAGGTCCCCGAGCGCCGCGAAGCCCTGCTCGATCAGACCCTGGATGGGGGCCGCCGCCGTGAAGACGGCCTGAAACAGGAGGAACATCACCGCGAAGAAGATGGCGGTGCCGAAGATCGGGTGGAGGAGGACGTCGTCGATGCGGCGGGAGCGGCCGTCCGGCTGGGGCGGCGCGTAGTCGGCGCGGGTGAGGACGGAGTCGATCCAGGAGGCGAGCCCGGGCGGGTCCATCGGGATCGGGAGGGAGCGGGGGCGCCAGCGGCCGGGTTCCCGGGCAGGGCCGCGCTCCGTGGCGCTATCCACGCGCTCCGCTGTGCCACCGGTTCCCTCGCCTATGGCCGCGAGGTGGGTCCGCAACTCCGTGAGGCGCCGGGCGTCCCCGGCCGGCACCCCCAGCACCGTGACCCCGAGGGCCGCCTCGAGCCTGCCGAGGTCCACGGCGCCACCCCGCCGCGCCAGCTCGTCCCCGAACGTCGCCACCACCGTGGTGGGCAGGCCGAGGTTCAGCAGGTGGGAGATGAGCGAGAGCGAACGGCGCAGCGTGGTCAGGTCCGCCACCACGAGCAGGGCGTCGGGCAGGCCGGGCTCGGCGATGTCCGGATCCAGCAGGTCCACCACGATCTGCTCGTCCGGGCTGATCGGATCCAGCGAGTAGCACCCCGGCAGGTCTTCGAGCGCGAGCTCCGTGCCGGGCTCGGGCTCGATCACGGCCTCGCGCCGGGAGACCGTGACGCCCGGGTAGTTGCCCGTGCGCGCCCGCGTGCCAGCGAGCGCGTTGAAGAGCGTGGTCTTGCCCGCGTTGGGCGTGCCCACCAGTGCGATGCGCCGCGTCGCAGTCCCGACGGCGGCCCCTCCCCCGGCGCAGGCTCCTCGCCCGGCGCCGGCTCCTCGCCCGTCGCTTGCCCCACCTTCTCCCCCGGCGCAGGCTCCTCGCCCGTCGCTTGCCCCACCTTCCGCGGGGGTGCTGCTCGTCCGCGAGACCCCCGCCGTACGCCACCCGCGCCCCACTCCGGGTGGGGTGGTGCCGCCCGGGTGGGGGGCGCCGTCGGCTGAGCAGTGGCCCATGTCAGGCGGCGGCGGAGACGGCCAGTTGCACGGTGATGCAGCGGGCCTGGGCGCCACGCAGGGCGAGCTCGTAGCCGCCGATGTCCACGATCATGGTGCGGCCGAAGGTGTCTTGGCGGAGCTTGGTGATGGTGGTGCCGGGGACGAAGCCGAGGTCGAAGAGGCGGCGGGCGGTGTCTGGGCGCACGAGGTCGCAGATGCCGCAGATGGTGCCGGCTTCGCCGGGCTTGAGCGCCTCGAGGGAGGCGTGGTGGCCGGAGAGGCGCGGGCAGGGCGTGTTGATCTCGCGCTGCCGCAACTGCTCGCTGAGTTGGCTCATGTCACTCCGACCGGTTCTGTGCGGGGCAGGGGCCGTGGCCGTGACCGTGGCCCCCGGGATGGGGGCGAGGTGGTGGTGGTGAACCTGGCCGCGCACCGCAATTACGAAAGAACAGTATTTCGTAATTGGGTCCAGCGGGTGGGACCTTGTGCCCAGAGGGGGCTCAGGTGCGCTCGGCTGGGGCCGGCGCTGGGAGCGTGCCTCCCAGGTCCGCCATCTCCGCCAACTCGCGGAGGGCGGCAATGTGGCCGGCGAGCGCCTTCTGCCCCGCCTTGGTGATGCGGGCCCAGGTCTTGGGCCGGCCGCCGCGTCCGGTGGGCTTGTCCAGGGCTACGAATCCCTCGTCCGCCAATACCTTGAGGTGCTTGGAGAGGACGGA
>CAZTOM010000283.1:1623-2920 GCA_964615555.1 uncultured Actinomycetaceae bacterium | reverse complement strand
ATGTACTGCATGGTGTCGTAGATCGCCGTGAGCGCCGTGAAGGAACCGCCGGGCGAGTTGATGTACATGGTGATGAGGCCGTCCGGGTCCTGCGACTCGAGCACCAGGAGCTGGGCCATCACGTCGTCAGCGGAGGCGTCGTCCACCTGCACGCCGAGGAAGACGATCCGGTCCTCGAACAGCTTGGTGTAGGGGTCCTGACGCTTGAAGCCGTAGGCGGTGCGCTCCTCGAACTGCGGAAGGATGTAGCGGGAGGACGGCACCACGGGAGCCGAGCCCCCGAAGCCAGCGCGTGCGAGCAAGTCAGTCATCGAAACGGGTCCTTTCCGCTCAGTTCTCGTCGTCGTCGGTCTCGCCGACGGCCTCGTCGGCCTCATGGGCGGCCGGTCCGTCCCCGGTGAGGCCGCCAGTGCCGGTCACCGAGCGGGCGGACTGGACCACCTGGTCGATGAAGCCGTACTCCTTGGCCTCCTCGGCGTTGAACCAGCGGTCGCGGTCGGCGTCCGAGGTGATCTCCTCGACCGACTTCCCCGTCTGCTCCGCCGTGAGCTCGGCGAGCATCCGCTTCATGTCCAGGATGAGCTGGGCGTTGATCCGGATGTCCGTGACCGTGCCCCCGATCCCGCCGGAGGGCTGGTGCATCATGATCCGGGCGTGCGGGGTGGCGTAGCGCTTGCCCTTCGTGCCGGAGGAGAGCAGGAACTGTCCCATCGAGGCCGCGAGGCCGGTGGCCACCGTGGCCACGTCCGGCTGCACGTACTGCATGGTGTCGTAGATCGCCATACCCGCCGTGATCGAGCCACCCGGGGAGTTGATGTACAGGTAGATGTCCTTCTCCGGGTCCTCCGCGGCGAGCAGCATCATCTGGGCGCAGATGGCGTTCGCGTTCTCATCACGCACCTCTGAGCCCAGCCAGATGATCCGCTCCTTGAGCAGGCGGTTGTAGATGCTGTCCTGAAGGCCGAAGCGCGAGTCGCCGCCTTCCCGGTTGTGGAGTTCAGTCACGTGGGACTCCTTTACGTGGTGCGATTGCTACCCAAACTAACGTGCACCCCCGGCGCCTTAGTCCGCCCGCGCCCCCTTTTCGCTGTGGGCGCACCATCCCCGCCGTTTCCCGTTCCCGACGACGACCACCCGCCCTGGCTCGCCGCCTCCAGTTCTCGCCGTGGTCGGCAACGGCGGAACCCCGGCCTCCGCTGCGCGGAGTGCCGGGGTTCCATGTGCCTGCCGGGGGCTACTTGTCCTCGGCGGCCTCGTCAGCCTTCTCGGCCTTCTTCTTGGCGGGCGCCTTCTTCGC
>CAZTOM010000283.1:0-1523 GCA_964615555.1 uncultured Actinomycetaceae bacterium | reverse complement strand
ACCTTGGCGGCCAGCTCGGCCTCCTCCTCGGTGTCGGTTCCGATGAACTCGGCCAGGTCCACTTCCGCGCCGGAGGCGTCCTTGACACTCACGTGGCGCAGCGCCATGGAGAGGGCCTTGTTACGGGCCACTTCACCCACGAACGCAGGGATCTGGCCGTTCTGGTCGGCGGCCTGGATGAACTGGGAGGGGTCCATGCCGTACTGCTGGGCGGTCATGAACAGGAACTCCAGGAGCTCGTTCTGCTCCACCTTCACCTCGTAGGCCTCGGCCAGGGTGTCGAGGAGGAGCTGGTCGCGCAGCATCGCGGTGGTGGACTCGCGGACCTCCTCGCCGTGCGGATCGTCCGCCGCCTTGCCCTCCTGGGCGAGGTGGGAGGAGACCTCGGCGTCGATCACGCCCTGCGGGAGCGGGAAGTCCACGTTCTCGCGGAGGTGGTCCATGAGCTTGCCCTGCGCCTGGGCGGCTTGGTTCTGGGCCACGTCCCCGGCGGCGGAGGTGCGCAGGTCCTCACGCAGCTCGTCGATCGTGTCGAACTCGGAGGCGAGCTGGGCGAAGTCGTCGTCCGCCTCGGGGAGTTCGCGCTCCTTCACCTCGGTGGCCGTGACGGTCACCTCGGCCTCCTTGCCCGCGTGCTCGCCACCCTCGAGGGTGGAGGTGAACACCTTCTCCTCGTCCACGGCCGCACCGGTGAGGGCCTCGTCCAGTCCCTCGATCATGTTGCCGGAGCCCACCTGGTAGGAGATTCCGGAGACGGACTCCACCTCCTCGCCGTCAATGTGGGCCCTCAGGTCGATCACCACGAAGTCGCCGTCCTCGATGGCGCGGTCCACGGGCATGAGCGTGCCGAAGCGCTCCCGCAGCGAGGTGAGGCGCTCCTCCACGTCCTCGTCCGAGACCTCGGCCGAGTCCACCTCGAGGGAGATGGAGGACATGGGCGGGAGCTGGATCTCGGGGCGCACGTCCACCTCGGCGGTGAACACGAGCTGGCCACCGAGCGGGCCCTCCACGGCGGGAACCTCGGTCACGTTGACCTCGGGCTGGCCGAGTGCCTTCACGCCGCCCTCCTGCACCGCCTCGCGGTAGAGCTCAGGGAGGGCCTCGTTCACGGCCTGCTCGATGACGGCGCCGCGACCCACACGCTGGTCGATGATCCGCGCGGGGACCTTGCCCCGGCGGAAGCCCGGGATGTTCACCTGGTTCGCGATCGCCTTGTAGGCCGCGTCGATCTGGGGCTTCAGCTCCTCGTAGGGGGTCTCGACGGTGATCTTGACCCGCGTGGGCTCGAGGTGCTCGACGGCGCTCTTCACAGTGTGTTTCTCCGTATTGGTCTCGGGGACATCTCCCGGCCCGTGGCCGGGCTCGGAGCGGGTGACGGGAATCGAACCCGCACTATCAGCTTGGAAGGCTGAGGCTCTACCATTGAGCTACACCCGCTACGCCCGCGCGATCTCGCTCGACCGGCTGGATGAGTCTATCGGCTGCGTGTGGGTGCGTCGAAGAGGGCGGCGGAGTCCTCTACT
>CAZTOM010000282.1:1545-2959 GCA_964615555.1 uncultured Actinomycetaceae bacterium | reverse complement strand
CTCGAGCCCGCATGGAACGACGGCGTGGACCCCGTCCCGCTCCTCGAACGTGCCGCCGCCTCCTGGCAGGCCAAGCGCGACCGCCGCGCCCGCGAGGCGGCCGCCCGACTGGGCGTACGGCTCGTCCTCCCACTCGGCACGTGCTACCTCCCCGCCTTCGTGCTCGTGGGCGTCATGCCGGTGATCCTCGCAACCGGCGGCCAGTTCCTCATTCCCTAGCGCGCACCCGCGTCCCGCGGCCCACCCGGAGCGCCCTGTAGCCATGCACCGCGAGCTCCCGCGCCCCGCGGCCCATACAGGCCCCGGGACCGGCTAGCGCACTCCTGTCCACAGGGGCCCTCCTGCAGCGTTATCCACGGCTTTGGAACCCGCGCCCCCACACCCGGAGCCGGCCCACGAGTGTGGGAACGGGCGCCGAGGTACGGCGCTTCCAGAAAGGGAGAACACCATGTCCGTCCGACACTTCAACCAGCGGATCTCCGCCGCCACAGCCGTGCGCTGGCAGCGGCTCCTCGAGCGTCGCGAGGCCGGGATGGTCTCCGCGGAGTACGCCGTGGGGATCCTCGCCGCCATCGCATTCGCGATGCTCCTGTTCGGGATCCTGAAGTCCACCACGGTCCGCGAACTGCTCCTCGGCGTCATCAAGAAGGCATTCCAGATCGGATGACACGCTCCAGGAGTCGAGGGGAGGGTGGGTACGCGAGCGTCGAGTTCGCACTCACCCTCCCCGCGGTGCTGCTCGTCCTCACGCTCTGCCTGGGGCTCTTGGCGGCCGCCGGGACACAGTTGCGCGCAGGGGATGCCGCCCGTGCCGCAGCCCGCGAGGCGGCCATCGGTTCGGGCTCGGCCCGCGTGAGTGAGGTGGTCTCGCACCTCGCTGGACCGGGCGCCCAGGTGAGCGTGACAACGAGGGGAGGCTTCGTCGTCGCCGAGGTGACGGTTCCCCTCCCGGTGCTCGGAAGGTGGGGTGACTTCGATGCGCACGCTGAGGCCGTGGCGGTTCCGGAGCGGTAGCGATGCGTGCAAGCGCGGGTCCGTTACCCGCTTCCCGCGGGGCAGCCCCTCGTCCGAGCGCGGATCGGCCACGATCACCGCGGCAGCCACGATCGGCGCGATGCTCGTGGTCCTCCTGGGGCTGCTCCTCGTGTTCGGGGTGATGGTGGCCCGCGGCCGGGCGCAGACCGCAGCCGACCTCGGCGCGCTCGCGGGCACCCGCTCCCTCCTCGACGGCGGCGGGTCGCCCTGCGGGGTTGCCGCTGACGTGGTCCGTGCGAACGGAGGCGAGGTGGGTGCCTGCGAGGTGGCGGGAGAGACGGTGACCGTCACCGCGCGGGTTCCCGTGGTGTGGCTGGGCAGGTCGGCGGGATTCCACGCCGGGGCGGTGGCCCGGGCGGGACCCGGGCCCTGAGCACCT
>CAZTOM010000282.1:0-1445 GCA_964615555.1 uncultured Actinomycetaceae bacterium | reverse complement strand
CTCGAGGTACTCGGAGAACTCGATGAACACCGGGTCGGGCAGCCTGCCGTCGGGGAGGTCATCGAGGAGGTCCGTCGCGATCTCGGATGCCGTGACCTGCACGTACGCCTCCGTGCGTGCCGGCAGCGTGCCACTGCGGAGGTCGGCGCCCTCGAGGGTTAACGATTCCGGGACACGCGTTGCCACCGGGAAGCAGAGGAGGATCTCCGCCGAGGTTCCGGTGATCTCTGTGGGCATCGCGGTCCAGGAGTTTCCGGTCGGTGGATTACCGCCGGCCACGAGCGCCGCATAGAGCCGCTCGATGGTTGCGTCCACACTCCCGGTGAGACGGTCCCCGGCCTCGTTCGGGTCCAAGGGGACCATCAGGGGGACTGCCACCCAGTTGGTGGCTCCTCCCTCGCGCGTGCGGATCTCGGTGCCACTCTCGAGATGGGGGAGCAGGTTCTCTGCCAGGTCGAGGGCACGGTCCTGGAGGGAGCGCTCCGCGTCCAGGTGGGAGCGGTGGGTCTGGAGGAGCCGCTGCTGCTCGTCCGGCTCCGCGAGCGCGCGGCTCACGGCCTCGAGCGGCATCCCCGTGGCCCGCAGGATCCTGATGGTGGTGGCGTCGCGCAGTTGGGAGGCCGAGTAGCGGCGGTAGCCACTTCGGGGGTCCACCTCGGCGGGGATGAGGATCTCACGCTCGTCGTAGAAGCGGAGCGTCTTGGGGCTGAGGCCTGAGGCGAGGGCGAACTCGCTGATGGACATCATTGTGGTGTTCCTTCCGTAGGAGGGGCCGCACGCTGGCGGCTGTTCTACCAGCGTGCGCGTTCCAGCAAGCGGAAGGTCAAGGCGGATCAGGCGGCAGTGAGGGACTCCTCGCCGGTGGCGGTGTGGCGGGCCGAGCGGATGGCAGCGGCCACAATCGCACCGAACGCGATCACGGCGGCGACGGACGCCACCGCGATACGGGTGGCATGCGAGGCGCCCTCGGACTCGGACATCACCACGATCGCGGGGGCGATCAGCACCGCCACCAGGTTCATGACCTTGATGAGCGGGTTGATGGCCGGGCCGGCGGTGTCCTTGAAGGGGTCACCCACGGTGTCACCCACCACGGCGGCGGCGTGGGCCTCCGAACCCTTACCACCGAAGTTGCCGTCCTCCACGAGCTTCTTCGCGTTGTCCCAGGCGCCGCCCGAGTTGGCCAGGAACACGGCCATCAGGACGCCCGCGGCGATCGAACCCGCAAGGAACCCGGCGAGCGGGCCAACGCCGAGGCCGAAGCCCACCGCGATCGGGGCGAACGCGGCGAGCAGGCCGGGGGTGGCGAGCTCGGTGAGGGACTCGCGGGTACAGATGTCCACCACGCGGCCGTACTCGGGACGGCCGGTGCCATCCCAGATGCCCGGGATCTCGCGGAACTGGCGGCGTACCTCGAAGACGATGGTGGGGGGAGCCGCCCACGA
>CAZTOM010000281.1:0-2960 GCA_964615555.1 uncultured Actinomycetaceae bacterium | reverse complement strand
TCGCCACCGCCCGCACCGCCTCCGAAGGCGGCGCCTGGGGCATCGCCGTCCTCGCCGCCTACACCGCCCACCAAGGCGCGCCCGGCACCACCCCCACCAGCCTCGGCGACTACCTCACCAGCCACGTCTTCGCCAACGCCACCTTCGACACGACCCACCCCAACCCCGAAGATGCGGCCGGCTTCCACACCTACCTCCAGGCCTACGAAACCGGCCTCACCACCGTACGCGCCGCCATCGAAGCGCTGTAAGGGCTCACAGCCGTGAAGTGACGGATTCCCGAACAATCAGGGTGGGTGACATAGTGAGCACTTCGTCTCGAGAGTCTCCCAGCGAGAGTGCCTTTTGAGCGGCGAGGTAGCCGATGAGATGTGCATCCTGTCGCACTGTCGTGAGGGGCGGAGAGAGCATTTGGGACGTGGCAACATCGTCGTAGCCGATCACGGAAATGTCCGCCGGTACCGCGAGCCCATTCTCTCCCAATCCTCGCAGCACCCCGAGCGCCATCACGTCGTTGCCCGCGAAGACCGCGGTGGGTCGGGGTTGGAGCTGGAGGGCCGAGCCCACGGCGTCTGCGCCGCCGGAGGCGGTCATGGACTCGACCGTGATCTCAGCGATGGAGCTGTCTGGATCCAGTCCCGCATCCGCGAATGCCGCACGCAGGCCGAGAAGCCGATCCCGACACCACGGAACCGAGCGCGGCCCGTTGATGAACGCGACGGAGGTGTGGCCCTGTCCGATCAGGAACTCTCCCACCAGCTTGGCGCCGAGGACATGGTCGTACGAGACCGAGGGAAACTCGTGCGTGGGGTGCGGGATATCAATGAGCACCACGCGTGTACCCCGCTCCCGGACACCATGAAGGAACTCGGCCTCCGGCTCTACAGGTGAAACGATGATCGCCGAGACCTGTTGCTCTTCCAGAGCGCGGACCAACCGCTGCTCCTTCTCGGCGGATTCATCAGAACTTGAGACCATTACGTTCATACCGAACTCGCTGGCTCCGCTCTCGACTCCACGTGCAATCGAACCCCAGAAGGGGTTGGAGAGATCAAGCACCACGAGGCCCACGGTGGATGTGCGGCCAGCACGGAGTGCTCGCGCGTGACGATTGGGTATGAACCCCGTTTCGTCGATCGCTGCGAGTACCCGGGTCAGCGTTTCGGGAGCCACAAGTTCTGGGCGGTTGATTGCGTTCGAGACCGTGGCCTGCGAGACGCCAGCGACCTGGGCGACATCGCGAGACGTGATCCTCGTTTGACTACTGCCGACCTGCCGCATCGAGCCATCCTCCCTCACATCTCGGCATCATCCTGCGTCAGCGCTGCCCGTCATATCGACAAATCAATGGACTGTGCGTTACCAGTTTGATACGTATGAAAATGTTGACCTGCCACAAGCTGTGATGCTACTCTCCTTGATTAATACGTATCAACCCCGAGTCCGACCGCGAGGAAGCGCGTCGCGCAGCTCCGCAGTACGGCCCCAAGAACCGGGCGACCACACATCTCCGTGTCAGTCCCCAGATCCACCGAAGGTTCAACAACACCAAGGAGTACCCATGAAGAACCGGTTGAAGGTAGGCGCGACGCTCGCGATCGCAGCCCTGTTCCTCGGCGCATGCGCCTCTGGGTCGGACGACCCTGCGCCTACGAGCCCCGAGACGGAGGGCGCAGGTTCGGGCGAGACTACCGATGCGCCAGAGGCAGGTGGAGACTTCGAGGTGAGGGATCCGCTCGTCCTGGGGTACTCGGTCTATGACCTCCAGAACCCCTACTGGCAGGCATACTCCGCTGGCGTCGAGTGGGCTGCCGAGCAGGAGGGTATCGAGGTCATCATCGCTGACCAGAAGAGCTCGCAGGCCGAGCAGGTCTCTGGCTCGCTCGACCTGATCAACCAGGGCATCTCTGGCCTGATCATCACTCCAGTCCAGCCGTCGGCGCTGCCGGAGACCATCGACGCTGCCCACGCGGCACGGATCCCGGTGGTTGTGGCCGACATCGGAGTGGCGGGCGACTACGACGCCTACATCCAGTCGAACAACAACGAAGGTGGCGTCCTCGCGGCGGAGTACATGATCTCCCAGTTCGAGGGGCAGGAAGGCCCCTTCGAGGTCGGCGTCATCGAACTCCACGCAGGGTCCGTTGTGGGTGAAGAGCGCGTGGCCGGCTTCAAGGCAACCATTGAGGCCGACGAGAGGTTTACGGTGGTCGCCTCCCTCGACGGCAACGACACCGTCGACGGCGGATTCAGCGCTGCACAGGACATGCTCTCGGCAAACCCGAACCTCATTGGCATCTACGCTGCCAACGATGACTCCGCAATCGGTGCATCGCGCGCCATGGAAGCCGCTGGTGTGGCCGTCGCCGACGGCTTCGTCCTTATCGGCTTCGATGGTTCGGATCCCGCTCAGGAGCTCATCGACCAGGGCGTCATGAGTGCGACGGTTGCCCAGGACCCGTTCGGTCAGGGTGCCAAGGCAGTCGAGATCGTCCTTGCGCTCGCACGCAACGAAGGTGTGACATTCGACGACGCTGAAACCCGCACCGTGTTCTTCCCGGTGGAGGTTGTAAACAGCGAGAACCTGCAGGAATTCCGCGATTCGCGCGCCAACCAGGGCAACTAGTTTCCACGAGACCCGCCGGGGGGCCACCCCCGGCGGGTCGTCACAACCCAATGGAGTGATATGTCGGTCGTGATCGAGGTCCGAGACCTCGTGCAGGAGTACCCCGGTGTCAAAGCACTGAAGGGGGTATCCCTGGAGATGAGGGCCGGAGAAGTCCTGGGGCTCGTCGGAGAGAACGGTGCGGGCAAGAGCACCCTCATCCGAATGCTTGCGGGAATCGAGTCTCCCGTGTCCGGCACGATTCTGGTGAACGGCGACCCAGTTGCATTCCGCAACTCGTCTGAGTCTCAGTCGACTGGCATCAGTGTGGTGAGCCAGGAGTTTCGCCTGGTTC
>CAZTOM010000280.1:0-2973 GCA_964615555.1 uncultured Actinomycetaceae bacterium | reverse complement strand
CCGAGCTGGGCGATGTGGGCCCGCAGCTCAGGAGCCCCGTGGGGTGTGGCGAAGGTATGCACCTGGAACCCGAGGGCGGCCGCAGCGGCGGTGTTCTCCTCGCGGTCGTCGATGAAGAGGGTGCGTTCGGGAACCAACCCGAACCGTTCGATGAGGGTGTGGAAGATGGCCGCGTCCGGCTTCACCTGCTGCTCCAGTGCGGAGACCACATACCCCTGGAGGCGCGTGGATCCGGGGACAACCTCCGGGATCTTCGGGGCCAGCGTGGAATTCCAGTTGGTGAGCCCGTACTGGGGCACGCCGGCGTCGGCCAGTTCGTGGACGAGTTCGGCGGTGCCCTCGATATCCGCGAACAGCGAGGAGGGCATGTGGGACTCGTAGTGGCGCCAGAACTCTGCCGCCTCCGGATCCCGGGAAGCGAGCTCCTCCAGCAGCTCCTCGTTGCTCGTGGCCCGGTCCATGTTGTCGTTCAGCGCCCAGAACCCCGAGCGCTCCGCCATGGTCTCGAACTGCTCCCGGGGCCAGCGCTCCACGAACGCGGCAGCGGGATCCCACCGGACCAGGACGTTGCCGAAGTCCCACACCACCGCGTCCACGGGGCCGGGTGTCTCACAGGTCGAGGGGATCGATCTGGACACGGACGGGTTCCTCCTTCTTGGCGCTGCGCTCCGCCTGGATGTCCTTGAGCGCGGTGGTGAGTTGGCGTCCGCGGGAACGCGGGACGCGCAGGAGCAGGGCATCCCCGCTCGGACCCAGCATTTCACAGTCCACCCGCTCCGAGACCTCCTCCTCGACGTCCCGGAGCGCGCCAGCAGGGCCGGTGATGCGCGCGAGGCGCCAGGCGGGCGGGAAGTGCAGGTCCTCCCGTTCGGCCAGTTCGCGGCGGGCCCACCCTGCCGGGTCCCACCGCACACACGCCTGGGCGAGAGCGGGATCCGGCTCCCCGAGGAGGAGCGCCACTCCCCCGTCCGCGGCCGGTCGCACCAGCGAGAGTGCCTGGAGCCACCGGTCCAGGGCCTGGGAGGAGGCGGCCAGCTCCGGGCGGGCCGTGGCCACGGCCGCGTCCAAGATGAGGGCGGCAGCGTAGCCACCCTCCGCCACGGGTTCCGAACCGGGGGTGGCGATCACGAGCCGCGGCTTCGGCCCCACCGCCCGGGTAATGCCCACCCGTGCGTTGGACAGGGTCACGGGCACCCCGGGGAACGCGCGCCCCAGCTCATCCGTGGTGCGCTCGGAACCCACCGCATAGGCGGCGAGCCGCATACCGCCGCACTCGGAACAGGTCACCTGCTGGGGTCGGGCGCACCACTGGCACTGGGCGCCGCCTCGCGGGGGAATACTGAGCGGCCCGCCGCAGTGGCGGCACCGCACCCGGGAGCCGCAGGAGGCACAGCGCACCGCACTCAGGTACCCCGCGCGTGGCACGTGCACCAGCACCGGGCCCGCCTGCAGTGCCGTGCGGAGGAGGTCGAAGGCCGCGGAGGGGATCCGGCGGGTATCCCCACGGATGTCCCCGGCCTGGGGGGCATGCACCCGGGGGGCGGCCGCCCGCACCACCTCGCGGGGCGCAGAGATCGCCACCGCGTGGCCGTCCTCCACCAGCTGCTGCGCCACCACCGAACGGGAGACGGAACCCACCAACAGGGCTGTCCCCCGGCGCAGCGCCGAGACGCCCAAGGCGGAGGGATAGGGCGCGTGCCGCTCTGCCAGGGACTCGTCCTCTGGATCCCACACCACCACGAGCCCCAGCTCGGGCACGGGCGCGAAGGCAGCCGAGCGGGTCCCCACCACCACAGAGGCACCACCCGCGAGGATCCGCAGGAACGCGCGGTATCGCGGAGCCGCGTCGAGGTCCCCGTGGTACCGCTCCACCGAGCCGAGGTCTGCCAGGGCGTCCGCCACCACCTCCACGTCCGCCGTGGTGGGAACCAGGACCAGTACCCGGCTCCCCGCCCGCAGTGTGGCAGCCACCGGCGCGCGCAGGTCCTGGACCCACCGTTGCCGGGAGCCCTGCACCCCGGGAAGCGCGGTCCACACCGCCCGTACCGGCGAGGCCTCCTCGAGGTGCCGCAGAAACGCCGGTCCCCCGGTGTACTCGTCCCACTGCCCCACGGCTGCGGGTGCGGGAGCCATCACCGCCTCGGCAACGAACGCGGCATCCCGTTCCACCGTGGCGTGCCGGGGCGGGATAGCAAGCCGCAGCACGTCGGACAGGCTCCCCGCATAGGCGGCCGCCACCTCGCGCGCCAGGGCCAGCACCTCGGGCACCAGGACCACCTGGGACGAGACCACCTTCTCCAGGGGCCGCAACGTGCCAGCGTGGTCGGTCTCGGGGATCACCTCGGTCACGAGCGCCGCGGTGCGGCGTCCAGCAAGGCGCACCTGAACCCGGATTCCCGGCACCACGTCAACGCCGTCGGGAATCAGGTAGTCGAACGGTTGGGACAGGTGCGGTACGGGGGTGTCCAGCACCACCCGGGCCACCGGACCGCGCGGCTGGTCCTTCCCGGGTCGGACCCGCAGCTCCTCCCCGGCCGCGTCGAGGCCGGGCAGGGCGGGCTGCCCGGGCATGTCAGACTCCGGCGGCCGCCGCGAGGTCGGCGGCGCGGTCCGTCCGCTCCCACGTCAGCTCCGGCAGCTCGCGGCCGAAGTGCCCGTAGTTGGTGGTGAGCGAGTAGATGGGTCGCAACAGGTCCAGGTCCCGGGTGATGGCCGCGGGCCGCAGGTCGAACACCTCCCTGATCGCGTCCGCGATCCGGGTCTCGGGCACCGCGCCGGTCCCGAAGGTCTCCACGTACAGCCCCACCGGGTGTGACATGCCGATCCCGTAGGCCACCTGGACCTCGCACTTCTCCGCCAGGCCGGCAGCCACCACGTTCTTGGCCACCCAGCGCATCGCGTAGGCGGCGGAACGGTCCACCTTGGACGGGTCCTTGCCGGAGAAGGCGCCGCCGCCGTGGCGGGCCATGCCGC
>CAZTOM010000279.1:0-2985 GCA_964615555.1 uncultured Actinomycetaceae bacterium | reverse complement strand
ATTGCGTACGTAAGGTGCACCATCGGCGGGGAGGGGGGTGGCGCCCTCGGGGGAGAGGGAGGTATTGCGTACGTAAGGTGCACCATCGGCGGGGAGGGGGGTGGCGCCCTCGGGGGAGGGCGAGGTATTGCGTACGTAAGGTGCACCATCGGCGGGGAGGGGGGTGGCGCCCTCGAGGGAGAGGAGGCGGAGGATGGCGGCGGCGGTGTCCGGGGCGGGGACGAGCTGGACACGGGTCCGCTTGGGGAGGGCGCGGATGGTGGCCACGGCGAGCTCCTCGCGCATGCCGGGCACGAGCCAGTCGAAGCCGGCGTCCTGCACGCGGGCGAGCACGGCGATGGGGATCTGGATGGTGAGGCCGTCGTCCTTGGCGGTGGGGTCGAAGTTGTAGGTGACGGGGAGGGTGAGGTCCCCCTGGCGCCAGGTGGTGGGGAACGCGGACTCGTCGATGTCCGCGCCGGCGAGCAGGAGTTCGCGGGAGAACGTGAGGAGGTCCGGGCGCTCGCGGCGTTCGACCTTCCACCAGGAATCGAAGTGGGCGGCGGAGACGATCTGGTCGGGGATGCGCTCGTCGTAGAAGTCGAAGAGGGCCTCGTCATCCGCGATCAGGCCGCGCTGGCGGGCGCGGTTCTCCAGCTGCTCCGCCTCCTCGAGTAGCTCGCGGTTCTCGGTCACGAACGTGTGGCGGCCGCGCCACTCCCCGCCCACGAGGGCGTGGCGGATGAACATCTCGCGGGCGTCCTGGCGGGCGGCGTTCGTGCCGATGTTGGCGAGCAGGACGGTGCGGTCGGCGACGACGGTGAGCCCGTAGAGGGTCACCTTCTCGTGCACCATCGCCGCTCCGTTGCGGGTGGACCAGTAGGGCTCGGAGTACTGGCGCTTGGTGAGGTGGGCGGCGGCGGGCTCCACCCAGTCGGGCTTGATGCGGGCCACCGTGCGGGCGAAGAGGCGGGCCGTCTCCACGAGTTCGGCAGCCATCACCCACTCGTACTGCTTCTTGGCGAGCCCGGAGCCGGGCCAGATCACGAAGTGGGTGCCCCGGGCCCCTTCATAATCGCGTTTCTGCTGGTCCCAGGTGCCGAGGTTCCCGAGCAGGCCCACCAGGAGGGAGCGGTGGATGGCGTCCGCGGAGGCGGCCTCGGAGGACAGGCCGTGCTGGTTGACGGTGGCGGCGACCTCGTACGTGGTGGCGTCCGGGGGGAAGGCGTGTGGTTTGGGGAGCGTGAGGGGCTTCAGTGTGAGGCCGAGTGGTTTGGCGAGTTGGCGGAGCTGGCCCACCACGTCCTGCCACTCGCGGAACCGCAGGAAGTTCAAGAACTCCGCGCGGGCGAGCCGCCGGAACGCGGAGGAGCCGAGGTCCCGCTGGCGTACGCGCAGGTAGCGCCAGAGGTTAAGGTAGGCGAGGAAATCGGAGGTGGGGTCCGTGAAGCGGCGGTGGAACTGGTCCGCGTGCTGCTGCTTCTCGGTGGGGCGCTCGCGCACGTCCTGCACGGAGAGCGCCGCCACGATCACGAGCACCTCGGACGCGCACCCGTTCTTTTCCGCCTCCAGCAGCATGCGGCCGAGCCGCGGATCGATCGGGAGGCGGGCGAGCTGCCGGCCGATCCGGGTGAGGCGCGGGGTCCCACCCGGGCTGTTGCCGATATTCGTCGGTATTTCCAGCGCGCCGATCTCTACCAGTTGGGCGATGCCGTCCCGGATGGACTTGGTGTCCGGCGGGTCCACGAACGGGAAGGCCGCCACATCGCCGAGCCCCAGGGCCGCCATCTGCAGGATCACGCTGGCGAGGGAGGTGCGCAGGATCTCCGGCTCGGAGAACTCGGGGCGGGATACGTAGTCCGCCTCGGAGTCCAGGCGGATCGCGATGCCATCGATCACGCGGCCCGAACGCCCGGAGCGCTGGTTCGCGGAGGCCTGGCTGATCGGCTCGATGGGGAGGCGCTGCACCTTGGTGCGCGTGGAGTAGCGCGAGATGCGCGCGGTACCCGGATCGATCACGTACCGGATGCCGGGCACGGTCAGCGAGGTCTCGGCCACGTTAGTGGCCAGCACGATCCGGCGCGGGATGTGCGCCTCGAAGATCCGGTGCTGCTCCGCGGCGGAGAGGCGCGCGTACAGCGGGACGATCTCCACCGCATCCGGCCGCGGCCCGCGGGCACCCACGGGAACGTAGCGCTCCCGCAGGTGGTCGATGAGGGCCTCCTCGGCATCGCGGATCTCCCGCTCACCGGAGAGGAAGACGAGGATGTCCCCCGGGCCCTCGTGCATGAGTTCGTCCGCGGCCAGGCAGATGGCGGTGAACTGGTCGATCGCCTCGGCACGGGAGCCGGGTGCGGGGGAGCGGGAGCCGGGTGCGGGGGCGCGGGAGGGCGGCTTGTCCTGCTGACGGGAGCCGGGCGCGGCGGGGGGTGGGGTGTCCTCGGAGGGCTCGCCGTCGTCGTCGGGGATGAGGGGCCGCCAGCGGATCTCGATGGGGTAGGTGCGCCCGGACACCTCGACGACGGGGGCGCTTTCCGCCGGGACCGCCATGCGCGGGCCGAAGTGGGCGGCGAAGCGGGGGGAGTCGATGGTGGCGGAGGTGATGATCAGCTTCAGGTCCGGCCGCTGCGGGAGGAGGCCGGCGAGGTAGCCGAGCAGGAAGTCGATGTTGAGCGACCGTTCGTGGGCCTCGTCCACAATGATCGTGTCGTAGCGGGTGAGGAGCGGGTCCTGCTGGATCTCGGCGAGGAGGATGCCGTCGGTCATGAGCTTGACCAGCGTGGCGGGGGAGACCAGGTCCGTGAAGCGCACCTGGTAGCCCACGATCCCGCCGAGGTCCGTGCCGAGCTCGAACGCGATGCGCTCGGCCACGGAGCGGGCGGCGATCCGGCGCGGCTGGGTGTGGCCGATCATGCCCGTGATGCCGCGGCCCATCTCCAGGAGGATTTTTGGGAGCTGGGTGGTCTTCCCGGAGCCCGTCTCACAGGCGATGATGACCACCTGGTT
>CAZTOM010000278.1:0-2996 GCA_964615555.1 uncultured Actinomycetaceae bacterium | reverse complement strand
AGGTCCTCCTGGATCTGGTGGTAGACCACCTCGGACTCGTACTGGGCCGCCACGCCAGCCACGAGGCGCTGCTTCTCCGCCTCCGGGATGCCGAGCCGGTCATAGGTGTTCTTGATGTCCTCCGGCAGGTCCTCCCAACTGGTGGCCTGGCGCTCGGAGGCGCGCACGAAGTACTTGATGTTGTCAAAGTCCATGCCCGTAAGGTCCGCGCCCCACGTGGGCAGCGGCTTCTTCTCGAACAGGTCGAGGGCCCGCAGGCGGCGCTTGAGCATCCACTCGGGCTCGTCCTTCAGCGCCGAGATGTCGCGCACCACGGCCTCGTTCAGGCCGCGCTTCGCGGATGCGCCAGCTACGTCCGGGTCACTCCACCCGTACGCATAGTGGCCGATCGACGCAATCGTCTCCTCTTGGGTGAGCGGCGCCGGAGTTGTCGAACTCGTCATTCCTGTCCTTTCGTGGGCCGGACGTTCAACGGGATGTTGGTGGTACACACGTGCTCGCCGTCGGCGAGCGTGGCAAGTCTCTGGACGTGCAGGTCGAGGAGCTTCCCGAACGCACGGGTCTCCGCGGCGCACAGCTGCGGGTACTCGTGCGCCACCCGCAGCACCGGGCAGTTGCCCTGGCAGAGCTGGAGTGCGAAGCCGTCCCCGACCGTACGCACCGTGGCAGCATACCCGTCCGCGGTGAGGGCATCGGCCAGCGCCTGGGCGCGGTCGAGCGGGTCCTCACCCGCGGCTGCCACGCGCGGCTCGTAGCGTTCGAACAGCGCCGCGAACTTCGCCTCGGCGAAGGCCTCCACGGCCTCCTCACCCAGTTCCTCCTCGAGGAAGGCCATGGTGGCCCTCGCGATGTCCGAGTAGGCGTTCGTGAGGCGCGCCTGCCCGAGCTCGGTGGAGACGTAGAGGCGGGCGGGGCGCCCGCGCCGCGGGGTGTGCGGGCCCGTGGTGGCCTCGTGCTCCACGATCAGGCCGTCCTCCTCGAGCGCCAGGATGTGGCGCCGTACGGCGGCGGCGGTGAGGTCGAGCTGGGAGGCGAGCTCCGCGGCAGTGATCGGCCCGTGCTGGATCACGAGGTCCAGGATCCGCTCCCGCGTTCCCGCCTCGCTGGCGGCAATCGTGGACATCCCCTTCACCTCGCTCCCGGTCCGGTTTCCAACCCTCAGATGTATTACGCAACATTGTCGTTTCTTAATCCGCGGGATGCAACCTCCCCCCACCGTGTGGACGCGTGGCACGCCTCACCCCGCGCGCCTCACCCCGCGCGCCTCACCCCGCCCGCCGCCCCCTCCCGCGCGCCCTCCTGTCCGGCCCACCTCGCCACCGGGCCTAGAATCTGCATCATGCCCCCCGCGCTCGAGGTGTCCGACCTCGTCAAGACGTACGCCGTACGCCGGCGTGATCCGGTCCGCGCCGCCGATTCCGTCACCTTCCGGGCCCTCCCCGGCGAGATCACCGCGGTCCTCGGCCCCAACGGCGCCGGCAAGACCACCACCCTCGAGGTCTGCGCGGGCCTGAGGGATGCCGATTCCGGAGCCGTCACCGTCCTCGGCGTGGACCGCCTGCGGGCTACCGCCGCCCAGTCCGCGCAGCTCCGCGAGAAGGTGGGCGTGATGGTCCAGGCGGGCGGCCTCCCCCAGGCTCCGCGCGCCCGCGAGGTCCTGACCCACGTCTCGCGCCTCTACCACTCCCCCGCCCCGCTCGACTCCCTCACCGAGGCCCTCGCCATCGGCGACGTCCTCGACCGCCCCGTCCGCCAGCTCTCCGGCGGGGAGAAGCAGCGCGTCGCCGTCGCCTGCGCCCTGCTCGGGCGGCCGGAACTGGCCTTCCTGGACGAACCCAGCTCCGGGGTGGACCCGCACGCCCGCCGCGACACGTGGGCACTGCTGCGCTCCCAGCGGGCCCGGGGCTGCGCCGTCGTCCTCACCACCCACCACCTGGACGAGGCCGAGCAGCTCGCCGACCACGTGGTCATCATGGACGCCGGCCGCGTGGTGGCCGCCGGGTCCGTCCCCGAGCTCACCAGCGGCTACACGCTCACCCTCTCCGCCGACGGCGGAAGCCGCCTCGGCCCCGTCATCGAGCGTGCCGCCGGGGCGCACCTCGCCGCCCTCACCATCCACGACGGCGGCGCCTCCGCCGTCGTCGACCGTTCCGATGCCGCGTTCCTGGGCGGCGTCACGCGCGAGCTGGAGGCGGCCGGGTTCGGCGGCGCGGACGTGTCCGTGGCCCGCCGGACCCTCGAGTCGGTGTTCCTGGAGCGCACCGGCCGCACGGCCCTCACGGCGCAGGGAGGCGAGCGATGAGGCTGGTGGCAGCCCAGGCGGGCTGGGAGCTGCGGGCGATCCTGCGCAACGGGGAACAGCTCCTGCTCTCCTTCATCCTGCCCATCCTCACCCTGTTCGGACTCGTGACGCTGGACCTCGCGGGCCTGCCCACCACCCCCGAGGCGGTGGCCGGCTCCGTCGGGATGGCGCTGACCGCCTCCGCCTTCACGGGCCAGGCGATCCAGCTCGCCTTCGACCGCCGCTACGGCGTCCTGCGGATGCTGTCCACCACCCCGCTCGGGGGCCGCGGCCTCCTGCTCGGCAAGGCCGGGGCCGTGGCGGTGATCGTGGTGGCGCAGGTGGTGCTGCTCGGCGGAGTGGGCCTCGCACTCGGCTGGGAGGGAACCTCCGCCCTGGGCCTGGCCTCCGCCGCCGCGTTCGTACTGCTCGGCACGGTGGTGTTCGTGGGCCTCGCCGTACTGCTGGGCGGGACCATGCGTGCCCAGGCCATCATCGCGCTCGCGAACCTGCTGTGGATCCTGATGTTCGCCGCAGGTGGGGTGCTCTTCCCCCTCCCCGAGGGCTCCTGGCTCGCCTGGCTGCCGCCCGGCGCCCTGGGCAGCGGCCTGCGGGCAGCGATGGCCGGGTCCTTCGACCTCGTGGCCGCCGCCGTGCTCGCCGTGTGGGGCGTGGTCCTGGGGATCCTGGCCGCCCGCTCCATGAAGTGGGACTA
>CAZTOM010000277.1:0-3071 GCA_964615555.1 uncultured Actinomycetaceae bacterium | reverse complement strand
GCCCTCATGGGTGCGCTCCTGTCCATCAACGCCGTGTGGGCCTCCGGACCCTACGACCCCTCCCCCGTCTCCGCGGGAGCACAACCTGACTGGTACATGCTGTTCCTCGAAGGTGGGCTCCGCTTGATGCCGGGATGGGAGTCGGAGATCCTCGGATTCACGATCTCGTGGAACATCCTCGTTCCCGGTGTGGTGATCCCGGGTGCGCTGTTCACCCTGCTCGCGGTGTGGCCGTTCCTGGAGCGAGCCGCCTCGAAGGACAACCGTGAGCACCACCTGCTCGACCGTCCGCGCAACGCACCGGTCCGCACTGGTGTGGGCGTCGCCCTCATCACCGCCTTCGCAGTCCTGGTGGCCGCTGGTGCGAACGACCTCATGGCCACCCACCTGCACCTCGACATGTTCGTGATCACGTGGGTGCTGCGCTTCGGCTTCTTCGTCTTCCCGGTCCTCGCGTTCCTGCTCACCAAGCGGATCTGCATCTCCCTGCAGCGCCGGGACCGCGAGCTCGCGCTCCACGGGCTGCCCACCGCGCGGATCGTCCAGACCGAGGACGGCGCCATGCACGCCGTGCACCGCCCCCTTGACCCCTACGAGCTGTGGACGCTGGTCTCCTACGAGTCCCCCGCCCCGCTCGAGTCCACGGTCGAGGTCAACGAGTACGGCGTGGAGCGCAAGTCCGATGTCTCCCCGCTGCGTGCCCGCCTCTCCCGGTTCTTCTACGAGGACCGCGTGGAGCCGGTGACGCCCGAGGAGATCGCGATCGCGCAGGGCGAGCACCACGACGCCCTGCCCACCGGTTCGGTGGCCAAGCTCCGCGAGCTCCAGCGCTAGGAACCGCCAGCACCGCACCACGGGAGGCGGGGTACCCGGGTACGGGTGCCCCGCCTCCGTCGTCGACAGGCAGCCTCCGCGACGGGTGCACACGGGCAGCCTCCGCGACGGGCGGCGGGCGCACACGGGCGATGGGCAGGGAGGCCGACCAGTGTGTTCCGGCGCGGCGGACGCGCACCGACGGGGCCGGCCGGCATCGGGCAGTGTGTTCGGACTCCCGGGACGTTCGTCCCGAGCGGAACGCGGCCCCGTCCACATGCCGCGGCGCCCCACACGCCCTAGGCTGGCCCTGTCACTCCGCCGCGCAGGTTGCGGTGGAACGTCAAGACCGAAGGAGATGGCAATGGCCGTGTACACGCTCCCCGAGCTCCCGTACGACTACGCCGCGCTGGAGCCGCACATCAGCGCGAAGATCATGGAGCTGCACCACAGCAAGCACCACAAGACCTACGTGGACGGGGCGAACACCGCGCTGGAGAAGATGGCGGAGGCCCGCGAGAAGGGTGACTTCGGCACGATCGGCAAGCTCGAGAAGGACCTCGCCTTCAACCTGGGCGGCCACATCAACCACTCGATCTTCTGGAAGAACATGGCTCCGGACGCCGGCGGTGAGCCGGAGGGCGAGATCGCCGAGGCCATCAAGGACTCCTTCGGCACGTTCGATGCGTTCAAGAAGCAGTTCGACGGCGTCGCCACCTCGATCCAGGGTTCCGGTTGGGCCGTGCTCGCCTACGACTCCATCTCGGACAAGCTCGTCACGTTCCAGATGTACGACCAGCAGAACAACGTGCCCGTGGGTACCCTCCCCCTCCTCCAGCTGGACATGTGGGAGCACGCCTTCTACCTCGACTACCTCAACGTGAAGGCTGACTACGTCAAGGCCTGGTGGAACGTGGTGAACTGGCAGAACGTCCAGGAGCGCCTGGACTCCCTCAAGCCGGCCGCCGGCCACATCGCCTGACACGAGGCCCCCAGCGGCTGACACGAGGCCCCCAGCGGCTGACACGAGGCCCCCAGCGGCTGACACGAGGCCCTCAGCGGGCCCGTCAGGGCCCTGAGGACAACGCAAATGGCCCCCGGATGATCCGGGGGCCATTTCGCGTCTGGAGGGCCGTGAGCGGCGACCTCCGGGGTAGTCCTAGTGGGCGTGCTTGCCGGTGGAGAACTCCATCACCATGCCCACGGTCCCGATGATCGCGAGGATGGCGGCGGGGACCATGATCCACCAGCCGGCAGCCACGGCAAGGAACACGAGGGTGGCACCCGCGCCGGCCACGAGCGGCCACCACGAGGTGGGCGAGAAGACACCCACCTCACCGGTGGACTCGGCGATCTCGGCGTCGAGGCGGTCCTCCCAGCGGTCCTCGATGCGAATCCGGCGGCCGAGCAGCCACAGGTACCCGGCGATCATGAATGCCATGAACATCAACATGATGAACACGGTGGACCCGATCGGCTCCCAGTTGGAGACCGTGATGTAGGCGAACGCCACCGGGATGAAGAAGATGCCGAGGCCGATGAAGGTCACGGTCTCCACCTTGAGCGGAGTCCGGGGGTTCTTCGGCTGGTTCTGGTGCTCGCTCACTTGTTGGCTCCTCGGGCGGCGGGGAGCAGGGCGGCGTTGTCGAGTGCGGCCACCTCGGGGTGGTGCAGGTCGAACGCCGGCTGCTCGGAACGGATACGGGGCAGCGAGGTGAAGTTGTGCCCGGGGACCGGGGAGGCGGTGGCCCACTCGAGGGAGCGGCCGAAGCCCCACGGGTCGTCCACGAACACGGTGCGCGGCCCGCGCTGCGTCTTGATGACGTTCCAGATGAAGAACAGCGTGGAGATCGCCACCAGGAAGGAGCCCACCGTGGAGATCTGGTTCAGGACGGTGAACCCGTCCTCCACCATGTAGTCCGCATACCGGCGGGGCATGCCCTCCACACCGAGCCAGTGCTGCACCAGGAAGGTGATGTGGAAGCCCGGGAAGAGGATCCAGAAGTGGATCTTGCCGAGGCGCTCGTCCAGCATGCGGCCGGTCCACTTGGGCCACCAGAAGTAGAAGCCCGCGAACATCGCGAACACCACGGTGCCGAACACCACGTAGTGGAAGTGCGCGACCACGAAGTAGGAGTCGGTGACGTGGAAGTCCAGCGGCGGGCTCGCGAGGATGACCCCGGTCAGACCACCGAACAAGAAGGTGGTGAGGAAGCCGACCGACCACAGCATGGGGGTGTCGAAGGTGATCGACCCGC
>CAZTOM010000276.1:0-3101 GCA_964615555.1 uncultured Actinomycetaceae bacterium | reverse complement strand
CCCCTTAACCGAGGCCGCGAACCACTTCGAGGCCAAGGCCGCCCAGGACTCGCTCGTGGAGACCTCCGGCGCGCTGCGCACCGTGGCCGTCTCCCTTGTCAAGATCGCCAACGACCTGCGCTGGATGGGCTCCGGCCCGCGCACCGGCCTCTCCGAGATCTTCCTGCCCGACCTGCAGCCCGGCTCCTCGATCATGCCCGGCAAGGTCAACCCCGTGGTGCCGGAGGCGACCGTCATGGTGGCCGCCCAGGTGATCGGGAACGACGCGGCGATCGCGTTCGCCGGTTCGCAGGGCAACTTCGACCTGCTCGTGACCTTCCCGGTCATGGCCCGCAACCTGCTCGAGTCCATCGAGATCCTCGGCAACGTCTCGCGCGTGCTCGCCGAGAAGGTGGTGGACGGGGCCGTGGCGAACGTGGAGGCCTGCCGCCGCTTCGCCGAGTCCTCGCCCTCGATCGTGACTCCGCTCAACCGCTACATCGGCTACGAGAACGCCGCCAAGATCGCCAAGCACTCCGTGAAGGAGGACATGACGGTCCGCGAGGCCGTCCTGGACCTCGGATATGTGGAGCGCGGCGAGCTCACCGAGGAGCAGCTCGACAAGGCGCTGGATGTTGCGTCGATGACGCGGCCTGCCGAGGGCTGAGTTCAGCAGTGGTGAGGGGCGCCCGGGAGTTGCGGCTCCCGGGCGCGCTCCCGTTCCGGCGCCCCGCCCCTCGCGCTCCCGACGGCGGAGCTCCCGTTCCAGCGCGGGTGAGCGTTCGAGATGGCTCGGCTGGGCGAGCAGGGCCGCGCGAGCCGAGCTGGGCCGCGCTGGCCCAGCAGGGCCTCACTAGCCGAGCAGGGCCACGGCCTGGCGGGCGATCTCGAGTTCCTCGTTCGTGGGGACCACGAGCACGGCCACTCCGGAGTCAGGGGTGGAGATGATGCGCTCGCCGCCGGCCTGCGAGGCGTTGGCCTCCAGGTCCAGCTCGATGCCGAGGCAGGACATGCCCTCGAGTACCTCGGCACGCAGCACCGGGCTGTTCTCGCCCACACCGGCCGTGAAGGCGATGGCATCCACGCCGCCCATGATGGCGGTGTAGGCGCCGATGTACTTCTTGAGCCGGTGGACGTAGACCTCGAGGGCCAGCTTGGCGGCGGGATCGCCCATGAGCGCGAGGTCCCTCACCACGCGCATATCGTTCTCGCCCACGAGGCCCTTGAGGCCGGAGCGCTTGTTGAAGAGGGTGTCGATCTCCTCCATGGACATGCCGGCCACCCGGTGGAGGTGGAACACGGTGGCGGGATCGATGTCCCCCGTGCGGGTGCCCATCACGAGGCCCTCGAGTGGGGTGAGCCCCATGGAGGTCTCCACGGCGTGGCCGTTCACCACTGCGGAGGCGGAGGCGCCATTCCCCAGGTGGAGGACGATCTGGCGCAGGTCCTGCCGGTCCAGGATGTCCGAGACCCGCTCGGAGACGTACTGGTGGGAGGTGCCGTGGGCGCCGTAGCGGCGGATCGAGTACTTTTCCGCCACCTCCCGGTCGAGTGCGTAGGTGGCGGCGGCGTCCGGGAGGCCCTGGAAGAACGCCGTGTCGAACACGGCCACCTGCGGGATCCGGGGGAAGAGCTCGCGGGCCACCTCGATGCCCTTGAGGTGGGCCGGGTTGTGCAGCGGACCGAGCGGGACCAGTTCCTCGATGAGCGACACCACGGCGTCGTCGATCAGGGCGGGTCCGGAGAAGTACTTCCCGCCCTGCACCACGCGGTGCCCCACTGCCACCACGTCGGACTTCGCGAGGGAGGGGCCGTGCTTGGCGAACAGGTCGAGCACGTGCCGCAGTCCCACTCCGTGGTCGGCGATCACGCCCTGCTCGGTGTGGACCGAGCCCCCCACCACGTGCTTGTAGTTGCCGGTTGTCTCACCGATCCGCTCCACCAGTCCCGAGGCGAGCACCGCTCCGTCCGCCGGATCGATGAGCTGGTACTTGATGGACGAGGAACCGGAGTTGATGACGAGCACGGTTGACACGGATGCATCTCCTGCGACTACTGGGGAACAGTGGATCGGTTTCGGGAACAGCGGATCGGGTTGGGGAACGGGGCGGCCGGGTACGGGGAACCGTACGGCGAACAGCGGATCGGGCCGGGGCCAGCCTACGCCTCGCCTCCGCCCGGCACATCGCCCGGCACCTGGCCCTCGGCCTGGATGGCGGTGATGGCCACGGTGTTCACGATGTCGTGCACGAGGGCCCCGCGGGAGAGGTCGTTCACGGGCTTGTTCAACCCCTGCAGCACCGGGCCCACGGCCACGGCTCCGGCGGAGCGCTGGACGGCCTTGTAGGTGTTGTTGCCGGTGTTGAGGTCCGGGAAGATGAACACGGTTGCCCGCCCGGCCACATCGGATTCGGGCAGCTTGGTCTGGGCCACGGAGGCGTCAACGGCGGCGTCGTACTGGATGGGCCCCTCCACGGAGAGCTCCGGGGCCCGCTCGCGCACCAACTGGGTGGCGGAGCGCACCTTGTCCACGTCCGCGCCGGAGCCGGAGGCGCCGGTGGAGTAGGAGAGCATCGCCACGCGGGGGTCCACCCCGAACTGGGCGGCCGTCTCCGAGGAGGAGATGGCGATGTCCGCGAGCTGCTCCACCGTGGGGTCCGGGATCACGGCGCAGTCGCCGTAGACCAGCACGCGGTCCTCCATGAGCATGAGGAATACGGAGGAGACGGTGCCCACGCCCGGCTTGGTCTTGATGATCTCGAAGCTGGGCTTGATGGTGTGCGCCGTGGTGTGGGTGGCGCCGGAGACCATGCCGTCGGCGAGCCCCAGGTGGACCATCATGGTGCCGAAGTAGGACACGTCCGGCACGATCTCCCGGGCACGCTCCAGGGTCATGCCCTTGTGGGCGCGCAGGCGCGCGTACTCCTCGGCAAACTGCTCCACGAGCTCCGGGTCGCTCGGGGAGAGCACGGCGGCCTCGGAGATGTCGAGGGAGAGCTCGGCGGCCCGCGCGCGGATGGCGCGCTCGTCGCCGAGGATGGTCAGGCGCGCCACGTCCCGTGCCAGCAGGGTGGAGGCGGCCCGCAGGATGCGGTCGTCCTCGCCCTCCGGGAGCACGATGT
>CAZTOM010000275.1:0-3138 GCA_964615555.1 uncultured Actinomycetaceae bacterium | reverse complement strand
TGACCCCCTTGCCGGGATCGCGGAGTTGGACCTGGACCGGGCCCGCCGGCGCGGGTACCCGGAGGCCGTGTTCTCCGAGGGGAAGACCCCCGAGCAATTGCGCGCGATCGCGGCGGCGCTGCGGGATGGGGCGGGTGTCTCCGGGAGGGCGCGTGCGCGAGACGCTGCCGGCTCGCCGGATGGGGCGGGTGCGCCCGGCGGAGCGGGTGCCTCCGTGGGCGCGGGTGCCTCCGGGGTCACCCTGTTCACCCGCATCGACGCGGAGCGCGCGGCCGCCGTGCTCAAGGTGCTGCCCGATGCACGGTACGAGCCCGAGGCGCGCATGGTGATCTGGCCGGCCGAGCCACCGGAGCCGAGTGGCCGGCCGGTGGTGGTGGCATGCGCGGGGACCTCGGACCTGCCCGTGGCCCGCGAGGCAGCGCTCACGGCGGAGTACCTGGGGCGATCGGTGACCCTGATCGTGGACGTGGGGGTGGCCGGGCTCCACCGGATCGTGCGCCACCTGCCCACGCTGCGCGAGGCCGGGGCGATCGTGGTGGTGGCCGGGATGGACGGAGCACTGCCGTCCGTGGTGGCGGGTCTGGTCTCGGCCCCGGTGGTGGCCTGCCCCACCTCGGTGGGCTACGGCGCCGCGTTCGATGGGCTCGCTGCCCTGCTCAACATGATGAATGCCTGCGCGCCCGGGGTGGGCGTGGTGAACATCGACAACGGCTACGGCGCCGGCCACCTGGCCGCGCAGATCGCCGCCCCCGCCCCTGCCCGCGAGGGTGCGCCATAGTTACCGCGAGGGTGCGAGAAGAGGATAGGAGCACGAACAGTGACGGACCAGATCATGTGGATCGACGCATCCGCCGGCATCGCGGGGGACATGCTGCTGGGCGCCCTCATCGACGCCGGCGCCCCCCTCGATCAGGTGCAGCGCGCGGTGGACGCGGTGATCCCCGGCTCTGTCCGGCTGCGCGCGGAGACCGTGGAGCGCGCCGGCATGCGCGCCACCAAGCTCCACGTGGACGTGCTGGTGGAGGATCCCCCGCACCGGACCTGGTCCACGATCCGAACCAAGCTCGCCGAGGCCGAGCTTCCCGAGCAGACCCGCGCCTGGGCGCACGACGCGTTCGAGCGCCTCGCGGTGGCCGAGGCCCGCGTGCACGGCACGTCTCCCGACGACGTCCACTTCCACGAGGTGGGGGCGCTCGACTCCATCGCGGACACCGTGGGGGCCTGCGAGGCCATCCGGCTCCTCGGCGTGGGCGAGGTGGTCTGCACCCCGGTGGCCGTGGGCTCGGGTTTCGTGAAGGCCGCACACGGTCGCATTCCCGTCCCCGTCCCCGCGGTGGTGGAGCTCTCCCTCGGCTTCCCCACCACCGCTGGCGGCTTCACAGCCGGAGGCAGCCACGGAGGCCACACCCACGCGCACCCGCACGCCCCCTCCCCCGAGGCTGTTGCCGATTTCCGTCGGAATGACGAGCACACCCACGCCCACGACCACCCGCACCCCCACTCCCACTCCCACTCCCCCGAGGCTGTTGCCGATTTCCGTCGGAATGACGAGCACACCCACGCCCGCCCGGACGGGGACGCGCGGGAGCCTGGCGAGTTGGCGACCCCCACGGGACTGGCACTCGTACGGGCCCTGGCCACCGGCACGGGCGGGTTGCCGGGGATGGTGAGCGACGCCGTCGGGGTGGGGGCGGGAACGAAGGACTTCCCGGGGCACGCGAACGTGGTGCGGGTGGTGCTCGGGCGGCGCGGCGGGGCGGGCGACCGGCCGGCGCAGACGGTGCACCAGCTGGAGTGCAACGTGGACGACCTGGACCCGCGGCTGTGGCCGGGCGTGATCGATACGCTGCTGGAGGCCGGTGCGGCGGATGCGTGGCTGACGCCCATCACGATGAAGCGGGGCCGGCCCGCACACACGCTGCACGCGCTGGCCGCGGATGAGAAGGCGGACGCGGTGGCGGACGCGATGCTGGCGCACACCACCACGCTGGGAGTGCGCAGGCACCAGCCCCTCCACCGGATCACCCTCGAACGGGGCTGGGCAGACGTGGAGTTGGCCGCCGGCGGGGTGGGGTCGGGCCGGAGTGTGCCCGTGAAGGTGGCGCATGACGGCGCCGTGGTGCGCAATGTGGCGCCGGAGTTCCGGGACGTCTCGGCGCTAGCAGCGGAGCTGGGGGTGCCGGAGCTGGAGGTGCTCGAGGCGGCGCGGGCGGCGGCGTCGGCGGCGGGGATTGTGCGGGGTGCGGCCGTGCCGGAGGGGCTGCGGGAGTAGCGGCGGACTGACCGCTGGCGGACCGTTCAGGCGTGCGGGTGGATCAGGGGCGCCCGTTGCGACGCGTGGCCCGTTCGGGCGCGTGGACCGTTCGGGCGCGCGGCCCGGTCAGAGACTGCCGAGCCAGAGCCCGGCTGCGGCTGCCAGCACGCTCGCCGCGAGCATCGCCGCACCCAGGGCAGCGGCGGCGCGGATGCGGCCCGCGAGGGCGAGCCGGACCATCTCGGCGCTCGCGGCGGAGAAGGTGGTGAACCCGCCCAGGAAGCCAACGCCCAGGACGTGCTGGGCGGACGGGCCGCCGAACCCGGAGGCGAGCAGCAACCCGAGGAGGAACGACCCCACCACGTTGATCACGAGCGTGGCGAGCGGGAGGCGCGGGTGGAGACGGGGGGTGAGGACGGCGTCGAGGAGGTAGCGGGCGCCAGCCCCAAGCCCGCCCGCGAGCGCCGCGGCAAGGGAGATCATGGTCCACCCTCCGGCGGGGTGGGGGTGGCCGGGTGGTCCGGCGCGTGGTCCGGCGCGGGGGCGGTCGGGTGGTCCGGCGCGGGGGCGGGCGCGAGGGAGCGGACCGCGAGGGCTCCTGCGAGCGCCGCGCCGAAGCCCACCGTCACCGAGCCGAGCGCGTAGGCGGTGGCCGTCACGGGTGCGGCCGAGGCGAGCTCAACCGTCTCGACGGCGAAGGTGGAGTAGGTGGTGAACCCGCCCAGCAGGCCGGTGCCGAGGGCAAGGCGGGTGGTGAGGGCGCGGGGGGACCCGGCCGTGCGCGCGCCGGCCCCGGCCGCGAGACCGGCGAGGAGGATGCCGAGCAGCAGCGAACCGGCGACGTTGATGAGGAAGGTGGTCCACGGGAAGGACCCCGGCTCCGC
>CAZTOM010000274.1:0-3166 GCA_964615555.1 uncultured Actinomycetaceae bacterium | reverse complement strand
GCTGCGCCGCGCCATGGGCAAGAAGAAGAAGGCGGAGCTGGACAAGCAGTTCGAGGCCTTCGAGGCGGGCATGCTGGCCAACGGCTACTCCAAGGACGCCATCACCACCCTGTGGAACATCCTGCTGCCGTTCTCCGACTATGCGTTCAACAAGTCCCACTCGGCGGCCTACGGCGCCGTCTCGTACCAGACCGGGTACCTGAAGGCGAACTACCCGGTGGAGTACATGGCCGCCCTGCTCACCTCCACGGGTGGCAACAAGGACAAGATGGCGATCTACCTGGCGGAGTGCCGCCACATGGGTATCACCGTCCTCCCGCCGGACGTGAACACCTCCGCCGCGAACTTCACCGCCGTGGGGGAGGACATCCGCTTCGGCCTTGCCGGGGTGCGCAACGTGGGTGCCCAGGTGGTGGCGGACATCGTGTCCACCCGCGAGGAGAAGGGTGAGTACACCTCCTTCCTGGACTTCATGGAGAAGGTCCCCGCCTCCGTGTGCAACAAGCGCACCATCGAGTCCCTCATCAAGGCCGGTGCCTTCGACTCGCTGGGGGAGACCCGCCGCTCGCTGGTCACCATCCACGAGGATGCCGTGGACGAGGTCATCCAGATCAAGCGCAACGAGGCCGCCGGCCAGTTCGACCTCTTCTCCGCGATCGACGACGGCGGCGCGTCCGCGGGCGGTGCCACCTCCCTGAACACGGAGGTCCCCCAGCTCCCGGAGTGGGACAAGAAGGACAAGCTGGGCTTCGAGCGGGAGATGCTCGGCCTCTACGTCTCCGACCACCCGCTTGCGGGACTCGAGCACGTGCTCTCCCGCGCAGCCGACCAGCAGATCGGCCGCCTGAAGGAGGACGGCGGCGCCGCGGACGGCCAGTCAGTGGTTCTCGCCGGCCTCGTCACGAGCGTCCAGCGGCGCATCACGAAGAAGGGCAAGAGCTGGGCGATCGTCACGCTCGAGGACCGGACCGGGGAGACGGAGATCATGTTCTTCCCCGCCGCCTACCAGGCCGTGTCCGTGCTGCTCGCCGAGGACCTGCTGGTGGCGGTCAAGGGCCGGGTGCAGGACCGGGACGAGTCGATCACCGTGATCGCCCAGGAGATGACCATCCTGGACGTCTCCGCGGCCGACGAGCGACCCGTCACCATCCGCCTGCCCGAGCACCGCTGCACCGTCCCGCTCGTGGAGGAGATCGCCGCGCTGCTCTCCCGCCACGGCGGCACCACGTCCGTCTACATCGACGTGGACGCCCGCGAGGGGCGCGCCCGCATGGCCCTGCCGGACCGCTACCGCGTGGACGCGAGCCCCGCACTGTTCGGGGACCTGAAAGCCCTGCTGGGCCCGGGCTGCCTCTAGCGGACCCCCGCTGGCGCGCCGGCCGCCCTCCCGCCCGCACGCCAGCCGCCCTTCCCGCTGGCGTCCCTGGGAGCCCCTCCCGCCCGCACGCCAGCCACCCTTCCCGCCGGACGTCCCCCCTCCTTTCCGACGACGCGGGGGAGGTGGTGGCCGGGTGGCGGACGGCCCGGACCCGGCCCGCGCCCGCGGTCCTAGAATGGCGCCATGCTGCGCCGAACCGACCTGAGGGAATCCCGCGTCACCGCGTCCGGGCTGCGTGAGCTCATGCCGCGCGCCACGGTGGATATCCACGCGGCCCTCGAGGCGGTCACCCCCCTCATCGCGGATGTGAGGGAGCGCGGGGAGGCCGCCCTGCTGGACCAGTCCGAGCGCTTCGACGGCGTGCGCCCAGAATCCGTCCGGGTGCCGCAGGAGGCCCTCACCGCCGCACTCGAGGAACTCGATCCGGCGGTCCGGGAGGGCCTCGAGATCGCGGCCGCGCACATGCGGCTCGGCCACGAGGCGCAGCTCCCCGCCGAGCGGCGCACCGAGGTCATCCCCGGTGGCTACGTGGAGCAGCGCTGGATCCCCGTGCAGCGGGTAGGCCTGTACGTGCCCGGCGGCCTCGCCGTCTACCCCTCCTCGGTGGTCATGAACGTGGTGGCCGCCCAGGTGGCGGGTGTGCCGCAGCTCGCGGTCACGAGCCCCGCGCAGGCCGACTTCGGGGGCCTGCCCCACCCCACGATCCTCGCGGCGTGCGCCCTGCTGGGCGTCACCGAGGTCTACAGCGCCGGCGGCGCCGGTTCCATCGCCATGTTCGCCTACGGAGCGAGGTCACAGGACGGCACCACCGTCTGCGAACCCGTGGACGTGGTCACCGGTCCCGGCAACATCTACGTGGCCGCCGCCAAGCGGGCCGTCATGGGCACCGTGGGGATCGACTCGGAGGCCGGCACCACCGAGATCGGCATCATCGCGGACGCGGGCGCGAACCCCACCTACGTGGCCTACGACCTCATCTCGCAGGCGGAGCACGATCCGGCGGCCGCCTCCGTGCTCATCACGGACTCGGGCGAGCTCATCGACGCCGTGGATGCTGAGCTGGAGCGCCTGGTGCCCACCACCAAGCACGCCGAGCGGATCGCCACCGCGCTCGCCGGGCCACAGTCCGGGGCGATCCTCACCCGGGACCTCGCGCAGTCGGTCGAGGTGGCCAACGCCTACGGCGCCGAGCACCTGGAAATCCAGACGGCCGACCCCCAGGCCGTCTCCCGGCAGATCCACAATGCCGGCGCCATCTTCCTCGGCGACCACTCGCCCGTGCCGCTGGGGGACTACATCTCCGGCTCCAACCACGTGCTCCCCACCGGCGGCACCGCCCGCTTCGCCTCCGGGCTGGGCGTGCAGGCGTTCCTCAAGTCCGTGCAGGTGATCGAGTACGACGCCCCGGCGCTCGCCAAGCTCGCCGGCCCCCTGCGGGCACTCGCGCACGCCGAGGACCTGCCCGCCCACGCCGCCACCGTGGACGCGCGGACCACGGGAGGGGCCCCCACCCCATGAGCGCGCCCCGGATCCCGCTGCGCGAGGACCTGACCGGGCTCGAACCCTACGGGGCACCCATGCTCGAGGTCCCCGTGGTCCTCAACGTCAACGAGAACCCGTACCCACCTGCGCCCGAGGTGGTGGCCTCGATCCGAGACGCCGTGGCGGAGGCGGCCACCGGACTGAACCGCTACCCCGACCGCGAGTTCGCCGGCCTACGCGAGGACCTCGCGGACTACCTCGCCCTCGAGTCCGGGGTCACGGTGCCGCCCGCGGAGATCTGGGCAG
>CAZTOM010000273.1:0-3187 GCA_964615555.1 uncultured Actinomycetaceae bacterium | reverse complement strand
CCGCACCCGCCTCCACGGGAGAGTCGGTTCTTCGAGCGTTCCGCCGCCAAGGCCACACACGCGGCGACCGGGTCCTCTACGATGTCCGGGCGAGCAGTCGCGGCGTCGAGGGCCTCTTGGTAGTCAGCGAGGTAGCCTTCGGGGTCACTGAGTCCGTTCTCCGAAGCGTGGTCTGCCCACACGTCGAATAGGGCATCACCGACCGCGGCCTTCCACTCTTCGGTATCGGCCTCGTCCCACGCGGTGAAAGACTGAGTTCCGTCGTAGCCGAGGATGGTCTCGCACTGCTGAGCGGATCCCACGTTGAACGGCTCGATCCCGGCACCGGTGTTGAAGTCCTCCCGGACCTCGTCGAAGATCTGCTTCAGGTCGTCGGGCAGGCCATCGTAGGCATCGCGGTTCATCCACATACCGAATGTGGTGTAGTGACCGACCCCGGGGTCCGCCCAGTGGCTGAGCTGCTCGATGAGCTTGTAGTCCACCGGACCGTCCATCGCTCCGCCGAACACGTCCACAATTCCAGAGCTGAACGCCTCGTAGGCCTCTGGCATCACAACCGCCACCACGTTCCCGCCAGCGGACTGCACGGCGTGCTGGAGATACGGGCCTGCCACCCGGACGCGCCTCCCATCCAGGGCTGCCATGTTGTCGATCGGCTCCTTGCTACCGAGCACCAGGCGTCCCACGGGCCAGGTCGCGATCGGCTCGAGTCCCTTGTCCTCCCACACTGCTTGCGCAGCCGGGTTGTTTTGATTGGCGACGTGGAGTGCCTCCATGACCGCCGCCGCGTTGTCTGCCACGAACGGGATCGAGACCACGGAGGTAGTCGGGAAGAGTTGCGGGGTGTAATCACCGATCGAGACCCCAATGTCAGCGCGACCATCGCGAACACAGTTCGCGACCTCGGCTGCCGGGCAGATCTCCTCCGGGAGAGTGACGTTCACGGTCAGACGGCCATCGGACCGCTTCTCCAACTCTTCAAAGAACCAGAACGAGACGTGGGCGTTCGGGGTAGTTGGCTGGACCATCGTTGCGAGTTGAAGGACGACGGACTCACCACTTCCCGGGTCCGTTCCGGTGTCAGCCGTATCCTCTGCCTCCGGGGATGAGCCAGTCCCCGTCTCGGTCGTTTGGGCGTTGCCGTCAGCAGCAGGTGTCGTGGGGGACTCCCCGCCATTTCCTCCACACGCCGAAAGAGCCAGGGCGGCTACGGCGGTGAGTGCCAGGATCGGAGTGCCCCTACTCCGCATGCGCTTAGTGGTCATCGGTTGGCCTTTCGGTCGTGGCTGCATTGCCTCGGGACTTGATAGGAATTCAGATGGCCGGGAACCGTACATGATTTGATATACAGGCCGGTTGAGCGACGACAGTAGCAGGTGTGGGGCACCTTGTCTGCACCCAAACAGAGAATGGATCGCCGGCAAAGCTGCTGGTGGAGCCGGAGTACCAGGCGCACCGGGAGTATTGCGCGAGACAAGCAAACCTGTTTAGATCGTATTGGATTTCAGATCTGATGGCGCAGTCCCCTGCGTCACCGCGATAGGCCTGAACCTTGTTTCCGGACCAACGACCAACGACGATCCCCGGGAGAACACATGCCACATCTTCGCCCGCTCGAGAACCACGAGATCGATGATCAGGACATCATCAAGAAGTTCGAGCACTACCAGAACACCCGTAAGTTCGTGCCCAACAGCATCCGGACCATGGCCCGCCGGCCTGCGATCGTGAAGGCCTTCATGGACCTCAATCAGGCGGTTCTCTACGAGGGCACCGTGCCGTCCGAGACGAAGATGCTCGTGTCTCTTGCCTCGTCACTCGCTGCGGGCTGCCAGTACTGCGAGTCGCACATGGCGAACCTCTCCAGCATCTATGAGGCGTCTGACGAGAAGATCGCCGCAATCTGGGAGTTCGAGACCAGCCCGCTGTTCTCGGACGCCGAGAGGGCCGCGATCGCGCTGGGTATTAAGGGTGGCTCTGTACCCAACGATGTGACGGCGGAGGACTTCGAGGAGCTCAAGAAGCACTGGGACGAGGGCCAGATCGTGGAACTGCTCGCGAGTGTTGCACTCTTCGGTTACCTCAACCGTTGGAATGACTCTATGGCTACGTCTCTCGAGGAGTACCCGGCGGAGGTTGCCGAGCGGATTATCGGTGACAAGGGTTGGACGCGTGGCAAGCATGAGTGAGGCACCCGCCATGCTGCCGGAGGAGACCCACGCCGGGGATTGGGTCGTCATCTTCACGTCCCCCACGTGTGGACCGTGTCGAATGGTGAAGCCCCATTTAGCCGCCTATGCAGAAGCCCACTCCGGTCTTGGGGTGCACGACGTCGAGATTACCGAACACCCGGACGTCGCAGAGGCCTTCGGTGTGCGCGCGACTCCGACCCTCGCCGTGATCCGCGATGGCGACGAGGTTGCCCGCAGGAGCGGCGCACTCATGAAGGCCCAACTTTCAACCTGGTTGGATTCCACTCTGGACGGCTGAACCTCGCTACCCGTCACTCCTCGAGACGATCCTGCCAATATCCGGGCCGCCGCCGCTCGTGCGCGTAGGCGATCACAATCAGGCTGCCTCCGCGCACGAAGTAGATGACGTTGTATGGAAACTTGCCCAAGTGCCACGTCCGCACCTGATGTACGTCTCGTATCCCTCCGTACGGTGTTCCAGCCTCCGGCCACACGAGGAGGAGGTCCATCGCTCGTTCGAGTTCGTCGATGAACTGCTCCCCGAGAACTCCCTCGTATACTGCGGCATAACGCGTGTGGGCAGCCGTGAACTCGTCCCGGGCAGCCGGGTGCTCGAGCCATTCCATGCTTAGGCGGGCCGACGCCCCGACCGAGAGCGAGCCTTCTCGAGAGTTTCACGACCGCTAACCAGAGTCACTCCACCCTCGATTACCTCATCGATGCGGCGTTCGACTTCCTCCGCCCATGCGCGATCTACCTCGTCCTGATCTTCCTCCCCGACCGACTGCAGCGCGAGCGCAGCGAGCTCTCGCTCGTCCGCATCGAGGTGCCTGCCGGCGTCGATATAGCGCTCCAGTCTCGGTGTCATAGGGGGAAGTCTATTCCGGTCCACCAGCACAGGCGAGGGCGCTGTAATGCCTGTGGATATCTCCCTCGTTCGTCCCCACTGGCAGCTCCTCCCCCACTTTGAGACGCTGAAAGCAGCCCATCCGCCG
>CAZTOM010000272.1:0-3194 GCA_964615555.1 uncultured Actinomycetaceae bacterium | reverse complement strand
GCCCACGGACCCGCCAGAGGAGGGGCCCGCGCCACCCTCCGAGGGCACCGGGCCCCCGGCTGAGAACCCCGGCCGCGGCAACAATCCGTAGCCAGGCTGCGGCGCTCCGCCGGGCGGCGCTGCTCCGCTGGGATCCCCCGCTCCGCCAGGGCCTCGCTGGGTTGCGCCCCTCCGCCGGGCCGCGGCGCTTCAGACAAAAGGCGGACGCAGTAGTGCGTCCGGAAATGTAGTGATGTCAGTCGATTAGCGGACGCAGTACTGCGTCGCCAAACTGACTTGCCCCAAGATGTCACTGCGCAGCGTCCATAACGGCGCTGGCGGGACCTAGCCCATGTGGGGGGTGAGGTGCTGGGCGCGGGAGGGGGCGCCGTCGCCGCCGGAGATGGCGAGCCAGTTGGCGAGCAAGCGGTAGCCACCCTCGGTGAGCACGGACTCGGGGTGGAACTGGACCGCGTGGAGCGGGAGGGTGCGGTGGCGCACGCCCATGATGAGGTCCTCCTCGCCCTCAACCCAGGCGTTGGCCACGAGTTCGTCTGGGAGGGTGCGTGGGTCGATTGCGAGCGAGTGGTAGCGCGTGGCCGTGAACGGGCTGGGGAGGCCGGCGAACACGCCGGTGGAATCGTGGGCGATGCGGGAGGTCTTGCCGTGCATCGCCTGCGGGGCGTGACCCACGAGGCCGCCGAACGCCTCGCCGAGCGCCTGGTGCCCCAGGCAGATTCCGAGCATCGGCGTGCCGGAGGCCGCGCACGCCTCGATCACCTCGAGCGATGCGCCGGCGCCCTTCGGGTTGCCGGGCCCCGGGGAGATCAGCACGGCGTCCGCGCGCGCCAGGGCGGGCGGGATGGCGGCGTGGGCGTCGTTGCGGAGCATGGTGAGGTCCGCGCCGAGCTCCTCCAGGTAGGAGGCGATGGTGTGCACGAAGGAGTCGAAGTTGTCGATGACCAGGACGTGCGGAGCGGCGGAGGCGCTGGGCGCTTCAGGTCCCTCAGGCAACGGAGACGTCGCTCTCGTAGAAGGGCATCCACGGTGCGATCACCGGGAAGACCCACTGGAAGAGGATGAACGCGATCGCTGCGAAGAGGGCGAGCGCGATGAGGGCCCGGACCCACCACGGGCCGGGGAGGATGCGCCAGATGGTTGCGTACATGTCAGCCCTCCAGGAGTTCTGCGGGGGTGCCGGAGTCGATGGGGGCCCAGTAGTCGAGCTCCGCGTGGACGATGAGGCGCTCGGCCGTGGACCACAGCGGGTGGCAGGTGGTGAGCGTCATGGAGGCGGTGGTGGCCGGCTCGGCGGGGTTGCCCGGGTTGGGCGCGATCACCTCGACGGCGGTGGGCAGCACCACCGACGGGTCCGCGTTCACCTGGTACACGTACCAGGTGTCCGCGGTCTGCACCACGATCGAGTCCCCGGGCGCGAGCGTGTCGATGTGGTGGAAGATCGCCCCGTGCGACTGGCGGTGCCCCGCGATCGCAAAGTTCCCCACCTGGCCCACGGCCGCCGTCTCCGGGTAGTGGCCGGCGAGCCCCTTGTGGAGCACCCCGTCCAGGGAGACGCCCTCCGCGATCGGAACCTGGTAGCCGGACCCGAACTTGGGGATGTGCAGGATCGCGTACGCGCCGTTGGGGATGTCCGGGAGCGGCGGGGGCGGCAGCGGCGCGGGCTCGTCCACGCGCTTGTCCGTGTCCTGGATCTGCTGGGACTCACCGGGCGCCTCGATCGCCATCTCGTTGATGATCCCGCCCGTGTACTGCTTGGCCTGCAGGTCCGTCCACCACACCTGCCACACCACGAACAGGCCCAGGAACACGCCCGCCGTGATCAGGAGCTCGCCCGCCACGCCCAGGAACATTCCCAGCGGGTCGCGCCTCTTGTGGTGCCGACGGCGGGACCTCGAGTACGCCTCAACCGAGGACTCGTCCCCGGTGAGGGCCTCGTCACGGGGCGCCGTGTCCGCGCGGGTGGCATTGGGGGCGTGGGTGGCGTTGCCGGTTGGGGCTGCGTGCCCGGTTGGGGCTGGGTGCCCGGTCTGCGCCGGGTCGGGGGTGTGGGCCGGTGCGGCACCCTGGTTCTCGGTTGTCATGTGACTTCCTGTGCGTAGACGAACGAGGGGTCGGTGGCGGCGGGGAGTTCCATCTCGGTCACGTTGGTGACCTGCCACCCGAGTCCTACCTGCTCCACATACTGCAGGTAGACCTGTACTGCGGGCGAATCGGCGAGCGCTTCGCGGAGGCGCTCGGGTTCCCCGATCGCCTCGATCACGTACGGCGGGGAGTACTGGCGGCCGTGCAGGAGAAGCACGTTGCCGATGCAGCGCACGGCGCTGGTGGTGGTGAGCCGCTGGCCTTGGACCGAAATGCCGTCGGCGCCGCCGGCCCACAGGGCGTTGATGACACCCTCGAGGTCCTGCTGGTGGATGACCAGGTCATTCACATCGAACTTGGAGTCCTCCGGCAACACGTTGGGGGCGTCCCACATCTGCACCTTCACGCCCTCGCCCGTGAGGGCGGTGCCGTTCCCGGAGATCAGCAGTTCCGGGCTCGGCTTCACCGCGTCCACGTTGATCGCCTCCAGGAGGGCGGCGTGCTCTGCGCGCAGCTCCGCGATCTCCTCGGCGAGCGCGTCCACGCGCTCGTTCTCCTCAGCGATCAGGCCGGCCAGGTCCGAGGGACGCGACTCGTCCACGTTGCGGAAGATCTGCGCGGTGGAGGCGAACAGGATCCCGGCCACCATGGCCACCGCGAACAGCCCGATCGTGGAACCCCGGGGGGCCCACCAGCGGATGGGAGTCGGCTCTGCCATGTCACCCCCTCCTGAGGCGCCGGTTCTTCTGCCTGACCAAAGCAACACTAAGCTTAGGTCAGGCCGCGGTTCCACCCCGGAACCTGTGGAGAAACTGGTGGGCGCACCGCCCCGCGCCGCCCGCCCCGTTGGACCGGTAGGAGAACCTGATGCCCAAGTCACGCAAGCGCAAAAAGCCCGAGGTCAAGCACCGCGAAGGCTTCGTGCCCGGCGCCCACGACGAGGGACCCAAGCCCAACCCCACCTGGTGGGCCCCCACCATGGTCACCCTCATGCTGGTGGGACTCGCCTGGGTGGTCATCACCTACCTCTCGAAGTTCCAGTTCCCGCTCCCGTTCCTCGCCCCCCTCGCGGGCGGCAACGGCAACCTGATCTTCGGGTTCGTGCTGATCCT
>CAZTOM010000271.1:0-3238 GCA_964615555.1 uncultured Actinomycetaceae bacterium | reverse complement strand
CCGACCACCGCGCCGTCCTCATCCAGGACACCGCCTGGCCCGGTTACGAGGACGTCCCCGCCCAGATCGTGCGCGGCTATTCCACGATCCTCCAGGAACTGGACGAACAGCTCGCCGCCCTCACACTCCCCGACCTCGTCCTCACCCAGGCCGGCGTCGGCTCATTCCCCTCCGCGGTGGTCGCCCACTACGGCGCCGGCCCGGGCCGCCCGCGCCACGCCACCGTCGAGCCGGGCACCGCCGCCTGCGTCGCCGTCTCGCTCCACGCCGGCCGCCCCACCACCGTCCCCGGCCCACACACCTCCATCATGTCCGGCCTCAACTGCGGCACCGTCTCCTCGCTCGCCTGGCCCGTCCTGCGCGCCGGTGTCTCTGCTGCCGTCCTCGTCGACGACGACGCCGCCCGCGCCGGCATGCGCACCCTCGCCGGCGCCGGGCTCAGGGGAGGGGAGTGCTCCGGGGCCGCGGTGGCGGGACTGCGGAATCTCCTGGCAGATCCGGGCATCCGCGATGACCTCAACCTCACCGACCAGTCGATCGTTATCCTCTTCGCCACGGAGGGCATCACCGATCCCTCCGGCTACGAGGAGATTCTGGCCACCTCCCCGTGAGGCGCCCCGGACCCACCGCCCTCCGGCGCCCTCAATCCCCGCTTCGCAACTCGCATCTGACACCCCGCCCTCCGGCGCCCTCAGCCCGGCGACTCACCCGAGCAGCATCAGCAGCAGCCCCGCCACCACCAGCGCCGCAAACAGCCCGTACACCACCACGTCGCGCATCCCGCTACGCCCCACAGCACCGGAACGCAATTCGCCATCCCTGGTGGCGGCGTCCGCTCGCCCCACGCCCACCGTTTCCCCGGCAGCACGCCCAGAAACCACCGTCTCCGCGACGGCGTCAGAGCGGTCCTGATCTGGCACCGTCTGGTCCTCAGATGTGCCCACAGTGATCGAGGGTTCGGGCACGGTGCGGGAGCCATGCTCTGCTGGGAGTATTCGGGTTGCCTCCGGTTCGGAGTCAAGCGGTGGGACCTGGCTGAAGACCTCAATCTCCCCGATGCCGGCCTCTGACCACGCAAGTTCCGGGACGTCGAGCCGGGCGATGGCCTCTGCGATGGACAGTCGTTCGGTGGGCTCGTGGCGCGTGAGGCCCACCACCACGGCCCAGAGGGAGGCGGGGACGCCAGGTGGTGGGCCTCCGGCGAGCGCCTGCGCGGGCGGCAGCCCGGTGAGCATATGGGCGGCCACCATGCCGATGGCGTAGGCATCGGCGGCGGGGGTGGGGTCGCCGAATGCGGAGAGCTCGGGGGCGAGGTAGCCGGGGGTGCCGGTGATGAAGCCGGTCTCGGTGAAGCGGGGGCCGTCGAGATCCACGGCAATGCCAAAGTCGGAGAGGTAGGCGTGGGGGCGACCGGTGCCGGTGGCATCGAGGAGGATGTTGGCGGGCTTGATGTCCCGGTGCACCAGACGGGCCTCGTGGACCGCGGTGAGGGCGTCGAGGATCTGGCGCATCACCTCGGCTGTGAAGAGGGGCGGGATCGCGCCGAAGTCGCCCACGAGTGTGGCCACGTTGCCACCGTCCACGATCTCCATGGTGAAGAGGACCTGGTCGTCCTCGCCGGCCCAGCCGATCGGGACCACCACGTGGGGGTGGTCCACTCGCAGGGCTTGCTCGCGCACGAAGCGCAGGAGCGCGGAGGAGTGGGATTGCCGCATCACCTTGGCGGCGAGCACACGGCCGGCGCGCAGGTCGCGGACGCGCCAGACGGTGCCCATACCCCCCTCGCCGATCGGATCGATGAGCTCGTAGCGGCCCGCGAACACCTCACCCACGGCTGCGCGCCGCTTCCTCGAGGAGGGCCCGGAGGGCAGGGGACGTGGTGAGACCCGCGAGCCGTGCCAGCTCCTCAGCGGGCGCCGCGCTGCGCAGGGCCTCCACCGCATCGGGGGGACGGGAGGTGGTGAGCGTGGGAGAGGCCTCTTGGATGGCGGTAAGCCGCTGCTCGCGCTCCTCCGCTGTGAGCGTGGCGGCGGTAGGGGCGAGCTCGGTGAGCGACTGGAGCCGGGAGAGGACGGCAGGGTTGCCGATCTTCACCCGCTGCCCGGAGATGAGCTGGGAGAGCATCGGCGCGGAGAGGCCCAGGATCTGCGCGAGCCGGGCCTGGGTGAGGCTCAGGGCTCCCGTCACGCGGCCCACGATCTCGGCGATCGGCTCGCCGTAGAGCTCGCGCTGGGTCTCGCGGTTGAGTTCGCGTTCGCTCACTCGGCCTCCTCCCGGTGTTCCCACGCGTCATCCTAGGCGGATGGCGTGCGCAGGTGCGGCAGCACCCGGCACCCGCCGTACGGTCCAGGCGCTGCCAGACCCCTAGGTATGTGTTCGCGACTTGTGTCCCATGTGCACATCTCGATGTACACCTCTTCCGGCAGGTGTACATCCGCGTGTACACAGTGGACACAAGCTGTGAGACAACACCATGCCGGAGCGCTGATCCCGCCGTCGCCCTGATCGCGGCCCGGCCGCGCCCCAAACCGAGCCACCACACCACCAGCACGCCGCGGGCCGCGGCAAACCCATCCGGCCTGCCGCGGCCCGCACAATGCCAGCACAACCCCCGGAGCAACCCCCGGGGCCCGGCCAACCCCTACTAACCCCTACGAAACCCCTACTCTCCGAGCGCCGCGCTCACCACGTCCTTGGCCTCGGCCTGCACCTGGGCCAGGTGCTCGGGCCCGTGGAAGGACTCGGCGTAGATCTTGTACACGTCCTCGGTCCCGGAGGGCCGCGCCGCGAACCACGCGTTCTCGGTGGTGACCTTCAGCCCGCCAATCGCAGCCCCGTTTCCAGGTGCATCCACCAGGCGCGCGGTGATGGGCTCGCCGGCCAGCACCGAAGCGGTCACGTCGGACGGCGAGAGGTTCTTCAGCTTGGCCTTCTGCTCGCGGTTGGCTGCGGCATCGATCCGCGCGTAGGAGGAAGCCCCGTACTTTTCCACCAGCTCCGCGTGGATCTGCGAGGGGGACTTGCCCGTCACCGCGATGATCTCCGCGGCGAGCAGCGCGAGGATGATGCCGTCCTTGTCCGTGGTCCACACGGTGCCGTCGGTCCGCAGGAACGAGGCTCCGGCGGACTCCTCGCCACCGAACCCGAACGAGCCGTCAATGAGCCCCGGCACGAACCACTTGAAGCCCACCGGCACCTCCACCATCTTCCGCCCGATGCCCTCGGCCACCCGGTCGAT
>CAZTOM010000270.1:0-3238 GCA_964615555.1 uncultured Actinomycetaceae bacterium | reverse complement strand
ACCTGAGCGTCCTTGGGGCGCTCATCGGCATCGCGGCCGTCGCGATCGTGGTGCGCGCAGAGGCCGACTGGCGGCCCGTCACCGTCGGCCTCGCCCTGATCGCCCTGACCTACCTGGCCACCGGCCGCCGCGCCATCCGTCAGGACGTCCCCAGTCCCATCTCCCAGCTGCTCATCACCGTGGCCGCGTTCCTCCTCACCTTCGGCCACCCCGTCCTCGCCATCTCCCAGGCCCTGGCCATGCCCGCCGTCTGGGTGTTTGGCGGCACGTGGGCCAGCGGAATGGTGTGGTCGGCGATCGTGGCCACCGCCGTCGCCGTTGCCAACGTGGTGGGTGTGGGCAATGCCGCGCCGCTGGACACTGTCTGGGCCGCACTCTTCTTCTTCGCCTTCTCCGCAGGGATGGGCTCCTGGATCACCGCGATCGAGCGCAGCTCGGTCGAACGCGGCCGCCTCCTCGCCGAGCTCTCCGAATCCCAGCAGCGCCTCGCCGAGGCCTCCCGCCTCACCGGCGTCACCCTCGAGCGTGAACGCCTCTCCCGCGAACTCCACGACACCGTGGCCCAGTCCCTCGCCGGCCTCGTCATGCAGGCCGAGACCGCGCGCCTGCGCGCCGAGTCCGGCCACGACGTCACCCCCCACCTTCGGCGCCTCGAGGAGGGCGCGCGCCACGCCCTCGCCGAATCACGCGCACTGGTGGCCGTGACCGCCCCCGTGGACGTGGAGCGCGGCATCCTCGGCTCCCTCGAACGCCTCGCCCACCGTTTCGAACGCGAGACCGGCATGCACGCCACCGTGAGCGGCGAGGAGGCACCGCTCTCCCGGGAGAACCAGGTGGTCCTCGCGCGCGTCACCCAGGAGGCCCTGTCTAACGCGCGGCGCCACTCCGGCGCCCGTTCCGTCGCCATCACCCTCACCCGCCAGCCCACCTGTGCGCTCCTCACCGTGTCCGACGACGGCGGCGGGTTCGATCCGGCAGAGCCCACGGCCGGATACGGGCTTCGGTCCATGCGCGACCGGGTCTCACTCGCCGGGGGCGAGATCCGGATCGAATCGGGGGAGGATGGAACCACCCTCACCGTTGCGGTGCCGCTGGACGGGGATGGGCCCAGCTCCGCACACCCGGGGGAGGAGGACGCGTGATCCGGATCGTGCTGGTGGACGACCACCCGATCGTCCGCTCGGGAATTGCCGGGCTCTTCGAGCTCGAGGAGGACCTCCAGGTGGTGGGGGAGGCCGCAGACGGTACCGAGGCCCTGGCGATCATCGAGCGGAACGAGCCCGACGTCGTCGTGACGGACCTACGGATGCCGGGGATGGACGGGCGGGAGCTGACAGAACGGCTCGCGCGGGACCACCCCGGGGTCAAGGTGCTGGTACTGACCACCTACGAGAGCGACGACGCCATCCTCACCGCCATCGAGGCCGGTGCGGCCGGCTACCTGCTGAAGGCGGCGCCGCACGCGGAGATCGTGGCCGGGGTGCGGGCGGTGGCGGCGGGGCAGACGGCCCTCTCCCCATCGGTGGCGGTGGCGCTCGTGAAGTCGGCGCGGCGGGAGGAGAGCGCGCCCGTGCTCACCGAGCGGGAGAAGGAGGCGCTGCGTCACGTGGCGCAGGGGCTCTCGAACGCGGCGATCGGGCGCCAGATGCACCTGTCCGAGGCAACCGTCAAGACGCACCTGCTCCACGCATTCGCGAAGCTCGAGGTGAAGGACCGCACCCGCGCGGTCACGAAGGCGATGGAGCTCCGGCTGATCTGAGGCCTGCGGGTCGGATCCGCCGGGTGGCGGGGGCTAGTCGGACGCGGGCGCGTGGGGGTGGCGGGGGCTACTCCGTGGCGCCGCGCAGCGATTCGGAGCGCGGCTCGGGTGAGACGGCGAGGCACAGCACCTCGCGGTCCTCGGTCTCCTCCCAGCTCTCCGGGGTGGGGGCGAGGAACACGAAGTCGTGGACGGAGCTCTCCAGGGGCAGGCCCACGAAGGGCTCGAACTCGTCATAGCAGAACAGCTCTGCGGCGGTGCCCACGGCATCCTCGCCCGGGTAGTCGGGGTGGGGCAGCTCGGTGGCGGCGTAGGCCTCCGCGCGGTGCGGGGAGGTGCACGGCACGAGTTCCACGGTGTCTGCGCTGCCGGAGATGGTGGCCGAGGTCAGGCACGTGCCCACCGTGACCTCGAACAGGTCCACATCGCCCTCCGTGGGGGGCGCCGTGGGGGTGGTGTCCCCGGCCGCGGTGGGGTCGGCGCCGCCTGGGGTGGTCGGCTGCGTGTCCGTGGGTCCCTCGGTGGGATCGCCGCCCGTGGCATCCGTGCAGCCCGCCACCAGGATCGTGGCGGCGAGCAGCGCCGGAGCGAGGCGGCGCACGTTAGAGCCCCGATCCGGCGAACGAGCCCTCCACGGGCTCGCCGGCCTGCAGGAGGCAGAACACCTGGCGGTCCCCGAGCTGGTCCCAGGTCTGCTGGTTGGGGGACAGCCACGTGAACTCGAGCGTGCTCGTGGCGTACGGGCGGCCCACGTAGGACTCGAAGGCGGCGAGGCACTGCTCCTCGGCCACCGCGCGGGTGGCATCCGGGCCCGGGAACTCCGCGTCGGTCATCTCGTACGTGGCGTACACCTCGAGGTCATGCGGCTCGGCGCAGTCCACCGTGGGGAACACGGAGACGCCGGCCTCCGTGGAGCTCACGGCCTCCACGGCGTCCCGCGTGGAGCACATGCCGGTGGTGATATCGAAGACGCTGACCTCCCCGAACTGCTCCGCCGGGATCGCCACCGTGGTCTCCGGTGCGGGCTCTGGGACGGGGTCCTGCGTGGGCGCGGGGCTCGCCTCTGTGGGGAGGGGTTCCGGCGAGGGCGGGGCCTCTTCCGGTGAACATGCGGCCAAGATCACAGCCGCCAGCGCGACTGCGGTGAGTGTTCCCAGTGGTTGTCTCATGGTCCCTCCTCCGGTCCCCCACGATCATCCGGCGGGAAGCCCCTGCGGTGCAAGGACCTGCCGAATCCGGTGGAAAACCAGTGGTCGGGGTGGCGGGATTTGAACCCACGACCCCCTGCTCCCAAAGCAGGTGCGCTACCAAACTGCGCCACACCCCGGGTCGATCGAACAGTGTAGAGGACTCCGCCGCCCTGTTCGACGCACCCACACGCAGCCGATAGACTCATCCAGCCGGTCGCGCGAGAGCGCGCGGGCGTTGCGGGTGTAGCTCAATGGTAGAGCCTCAGCCTTCCAAGCTGATAGTGCGGGT
>CAZTOM010000269.1:0-3249 GCA_964615555.1 uncultured Actinomycetaceae bacterium | reverse complement strand
CGCGCGGACCTCTGGGCCGTTCTTCTCCGGGTCCAGACCCGCCACGGTGAGGGTGCCGCCGGTGCGCATGAGGGTGCCGCCGATCATGCGCATGGTGGTGGACTTGCCGGCGCCGTTCGGGCCGAGGAGGCCGAAGGACTCCCCAGGCTGCACCTCGAAGGAGATGCCGTCCACGGCCTTGACCTCGCCGTAGTGCTTGGAGAGGTTCTCGGCGCGGATCACCGGCTCGGTGGTGGCGTGGGGCTGGGACACGATGGCCACGCTAGAGCACCGGGGCCGCGATAAAAAAGTTGATTACGGCGCCGCGCTCCGGCGCCGCGCTCCGGCACCACGCGGGAGGCGCCCCAGCGGCAGGCCCGCCGCGCCCGTGATCGAATAGAACCTGTGAACACCTCCCCCGCCGCCCACCCGGACACGCCCACCGAGGAGCACGACCGCCTGGCCCAGGCCGATTCCGCCACCGATCCCTGGCGTCTCTGGGGCCCGTACGTGGCCGGCCGCCAGTGGGGCACGGTCCGCGAGGACTACTCGGACGATGGTGATGCGTGGAACTCCTTTCCCTTCGACCACGCCCACCTGCGCGCCTACCGCTGGGGTGAGGACGGGATCGCGGGCCTGTGCGACCGCTTCGGCTTCCTCCACCTCACGCTCGCCCTGTGGAACCGGAAGGACGACCGCCTGAAGGAGCGCCTCTTCGGCCTGGCGAACGGGGAGGGCAACCACGGCGAGGACGTGAAGGAGGTGTGGTGGCCGCTGGATGCCACGCCCACGCACTCGTGGTCCCAGTACCTCTACCGCTACCCACAGGCCGCCTTCCCCTACGACCAGCTCCGGGAGGAGAACGCCCGCCGGGGCTTCGAGGACCACGAGTTCGAGCTTGCGGACACGGGCGCGTTCGAGGAGAACCGGTTCTTCGATGTGGTGGTCACCCACGCGAAGGCCTCCCCGCAGGACGTGTGCGTGGAGATCACCGCCACCAACCACGGCCCGGAGGCCGCCCCGCTGGACCTCCTGCCCCAGCTCACCTTCCGCAACACCTGGTCCTGGGGCCGCGATCCGCGCGTGCCCAGCCTCGCCCACGAGCGGGAGCTCAGCGTGGGCCGCACCGCGGGGGCCACCATCCGCGCCGAGCACGAGGCGCTGGGCCGCTACTGGATCGTGGCGGACGGCCACCCGGAGGTCCTCGCCTGCGAGAACGAGACGAACAGTGAGGCGCTCTACGGGACGCAAGGGGTGTCGTCGTACCCGAAGGACGCGTTCAACCGGTACGTGGTGCACGGGCAGGAGGACGCGTGCAACCCGGAGCGGCGCGGCACCCGCATGGGGCTGCTGTACCGCTTCGACGATGTGGCGCCCGGAGAGTCGGTCACGATCCGGCTGCGGCTGATGCCGGACCGGGTGCCCACCAGCCCGCTCGGGCGCTCGTTCGAGGAGACGCTCGCGGACCGCCGCGCGGAGGCGGACGAGTTCTACGGCCACGTCATTCCCCCCACGACGGCGGAGCGCACCCACGTTGCCCGGCGCGCCTTTGCGGGGCTCATGTGGAACAAGCAGGTCTACCGCTACGACGTGCGGCAGTGGCTGGAGGGCGATCCGGGCTCCGATATCCATCCCACGCCGGGGCGCGCCGGCGGGCGCAACGAGCGCTGGGAGCACCTCTCGCTGGCGGATGTGATCTCCATGCCGGACGAATGGGAGTATCCGTGGTTCGCCACGTGGGACACGGCGTTCCACTGCGTGGCGTTCGCGCACGTGGACCCGGCGTTCGCGAAGGAGCAGGTGATCCTCATGTGCCGCGAGTGGGCGCAGAACCCGGACGGGGCGTTCGCGGCGTACGAGTGGAACTTCGATGACGTGAACCCGCCCACGATCGCGTGGGCGGCGTGGGAGATCTACCTGATCGACGGCGCGTGGGACCGGCGCTTCCTGGTTCGGGTGCTCACCAAGCTGGTGATGAACTACTCGTGGTGGATCAACCGGAAGGACCCGGATGGCTCCAACCTGTTCGAGGGCGGCTTCCTGGGGATGGACAACATCGGGTTGTTCGACCGCTCCGAGGGGCTCACCGGCGGCAAGCGCCTGGAGCAGGCGGACGCCACCGCGTGGGTGGCGTTCCTCTCCGGCGTGATGCTGCGCATGGCCCTCGAACTCGCCCGGGAGGATCCGGCGTGGGACGATCTGGCCTCCACGTTCCTGCAGCGCTTCTTCACCATCGCGGAGGCCATGGAGTACGGCGGCCCGAGCGGCGGGGACGCCGTGAACCCGTGGGATGAGGAGGACGGCTTCTTCTACGACATGCTGGTGGCAGGAGACCACTCCCGGCTGCTGAAGGTGCGCTCAATGGTGGGCCTCCTGCCGCTGACGGCCATCGCGCCCATCCCGGCGTGGGTGAGCCGGGAGCTGCCGGACTACATGTCCCGCCTGAAGTGGCTGAACGTGCACCGCCCCCACATGATGTCCTCCGTGGCCTTCGACGCCTCACCCGAGGGCCTCGAGATGGTCCTGACCCTGGTGGACCCGAAGCGGGCGAAGCGGCTGTTCGCCCGCATGCTGGATCCGGAGGAGTTCCTCTCCCCGCACGGGATCCGCTCCCTCTCCGCCGCCTACCGGGAGCCGGTGTGCGCCACCGTGGGCGGGCAGGACCTGTGGATCGGGTACGTGCCCGGGGAGTCCACCTCCCCCATGTTCGGGGGGAACTCGAACTGGCGCGGGCCCGTGTGGATCCCTGTCAACGCCCTCCTGGTGGATGCCATGCGGGAGTACGCGAAGGCGTTCGACGGCATCACGGTGGAGTTCCCCGTGGGGTCCGGGGAGAAGGTGGAGCTCGCCCGCGTGGCGGACGAGCTGGAGGAGCGCCTGGTCTCCCTGTTCCTGCCGGACCCGGACACGGGCCGTCGCCCCGGCTCCCCGCGCGAGCACCCCTCCGGAGAGCTGTGGGACGAGCACGTCACGTTCGCCGAGTACTTCGACGGCGATACCGGGCGTGGGCTGGGCGCCACGCACCAGACCGGGTGGACGGCGTTCGTGGCGCACTGGATCTGCTCGCGCCGCGAGGAGGAACCCCCGGAGCAGGCGGAGCGGTAGGGGCGCTATCTCCGCCCGCAGATAGCGCCGCCAGCACCCGCCATGGGCGCCGCTGGCACCGCCCAGCGGCGCTACCGGTACACCGGCCAGGCGTTCCCGGCGGCAAAACTCGCCACCACCAGGAGCACGGTGGCGAGCAGCAGCCCCCAGTCGGCGGGGCCCATC
>CAZTOM010000268.1:0-3261 GCA_964615555.1 uncultured Actinomycetaceae bacterium | reverse complement strand
AGGCGAACATCATCTTCGGTGCCGTGATTGACGACGCGCTGGGCGACGAGGTCCGCGTGACCGTGATCGCCGCCGGCTTCGACCCGGAGGAGCAGCGGCAGGCCGCCCCCAAGCCGGCGATCGGGCGCATGGAGATCCCCGCCGAGGATCCGGCGCCCTCCCCGGACGAAGCCCGGGACACCCCCGTCCCGCCGCCCGCCCCGGCCGAGCCGCAGCGCCAGGAGCCCCAGCGCCCCGAGGCCCTCGAGATCCCCCGGGTCTTCGAGGACGAGCGCCCGCGGAGCCGCGCCGACGAGGTGGACATCCCGGACTTCCTGAAGTAGTGATCCTCCTCCCGCTCTCCCCCGGAGCGCGTGCGCTCTACACCACGCGTTCCGGGGGAGTGTCACGCCCGCCCTACGCCGGCCCGGACGGTACGGGCGGGCTCAACCTGGGCGGGCACGTGGGGGACGATCCCGCGGCGGTGGCGGAGAACCGCGCGCGCCTCGCCCGGAGGATCGGAGCGGCCGTGGAGTGGATGGACCAGGTGCACGGTCGCGACCTGTGCGTGCTCGAGGAGCCGAGCGGCCGCGAGGTGGCCGGCACTGCCGACGCCCTGATCGTGGGACCGGCCATGGGTGGGAACGCCCCCGGCGTGCTCGTGGCCGACTGCGTCCCACTCCTCCTGGCCACCGAGTCCGGCTCCCACCGGGCCGCCGTGCACGTGGGACGGCGCGGGCTCGCGCTCGGCGTGGCACCTGCCGCGGTGGAGGAACTGGCCGCCCGCTCCCGCGAACCGGTCCACGCGGCCGTGGGACCCCACATCTGCGGGCGCTGCTACGAGGTCTCCGAGGAACTCTCCCACGAGGCCGGGGCGTACGGGGCGGACGGGCAGACCCGGTGGGGCACCCCCTCGATCGACCTGCTCGCCGGGATCCGACGCCAGCTGGACGGCGTCCCCGTGGCGGAGGCGGGCCTGTGCACCCTCGAGGACGAGCGCTTCTACTCCTACCGCCGGGAGGGCACCACGGGACGCTGCGCAGGGATTGCGCTGATCGGGGGAGCGGACACGCCGTAGCGCCTCCCGAACGGCAAAACCCGGCCCGGATACCCTTCCAGACATACCGAGCTGAGGAGCGGAGAAATGGCGGGAGCCTTGCGGAAGACCATGCAGTACCTCGGATTCGCCGGGCAGAACCCGGAGGACGAGGAGTACACCTACGAACACGAGGACGGATACGAGATGGAGGAGCACACCCCCTCACGCGTGCTCACGGCGCTGCCGCGCGCAGCGGAGCCGGAGCTCTCCCGGATCGTGACCGTGCACCCCGCCACCTACAACGAGGCCCGCGAGATCGGCGAGGCCTTCCGTGACGGGATCCCCGTGATCCTCAACCTCACCGGGATGAGCGAGCCGGACGCGAAGCGGATGGTGGACTTCTCCGCCGGACTGGTCTTCGGCCTGCGGGGCGGGATCGAGCGGGTGACCAACCGCGTCTTCCTGCTCTCCCCGGAGTCCGTGCACGTGGAGAGCGAGGCCCGTGAGGAAGAGGGACCCGGGCGGTTTTTCAACCAGGCATAGGCTGGGGTGAATGAGCCTCATCCTCCAGGTCCTGGCATTCCTGTTCGGACTGTTCCTCCTCGTCCTGCTCGGCCGGATCGTCTTCGAGTGGATCCAGATGTTCGCCCGCTCCTGGCGGCCCTCCGGGGCCGCCCTCGTGGTGGCCAACATCGTCTACGGGATCACCGACCCCCCGCTGCGCTTCCTGCGGCGCTGGCTCAAGCCCGTCCGGGTGGGTGACGTCTCTCTGGACGTCGCATTCCTGATCCTGTTCCTGGTGGCGTGGTTTGGGCAGTCATTTCTTCTAATCGCCGCGCAGGCGGTCAGGTGAGAGACTACTTTTCAGGTATCGTAATTTGTGCGTGAGCGGGACCCCTGCTCACACCCGAGATATGACGAGGAGACGACATGGCGCTGCTCAGTGCAGACGACGTCCTCAACAAGAGGTTCCAGCCGACCAAGTTCCGTGAGGGCTACGACCAGGATGAGGTCGATGACTTCCTTGACGAGGTGGTCAACACACTGCGTGCCGTGTATGCGGAGAACGAGGACCTGAAGTCCCAGCTCCAGGCCGCAGAACAGCGCGTTGCCGAGCTCTCCCGTTCCGCCGCGTCCGCTCCCTCCGCCCCCTCGGCGGCCGAGGCCCAGCCCGAGCCGGAGCCCCAGGTGGAGCCCGAGCCCCAGGTGGAGCAGCAGGCGGCCCAGTTCGCCCCGCAGGCCCAGCCCGCCCAGCAGCAGCAGGACGGCCCCGAGTCGGCGGCCGGCATGCTCGCCCTCGCGCAGCGCCTGCACGATGAGTACGTGGCCAACGGCCGTGAGGAGGCCGACCGCCTTGTTGCGGAGGCCCGCACCAGCGGTGAGAACATCGTGCGCGAGGCCGAGACCTCCCGGGAGCAGACCCTGCGCCAGCTCGAGCAGGAGCGTGGCACCCTGGAGCGCAAGATCGACGAGCTGCGCACCTTCGAGCGCGAGTACCGCAACCGCCTCAAGAGCTACCTCGAGGGCCTCCTCGCGGACGTGGACCAGCGCGGCAACATCAGCGGCGAGCACTGAGCAACCAGCTGCGACCACTGAGCATCGACGTGGGCGGCGGTACCCGCACAGGGTGCCGCCGCCCATGTCTGCGGAATGGGAGGTGTGATGGGCCGGTACGCGGCAGAGGTGAGCGAGGAGACGGCGAGGGCCGAGGCGCAGGCCGTGAGGCAGCGGCGCGAGGGCAGCCTGCTGGCCATCCTCTTCGGGCTTGCCGCGCTCGTGGTGGTCGTCGACCAGCTCACCAAGCAGTGGGCGATCGAGAACCTCTCCGAGGTGCGCGCGGAGCCCTTCATCGGCGACCTCATCTCCTTCCAGCTCACCTTCAACCCGGGTGCTGCCTTCGGGATCGCGAGTGGAACCACCTGGATCTTCACCATCATCGCCGTGGTGGTGGCCGTGGTGGTCATCCGCGTCTCGCGCCACATCGGCTCTCTCGCGTGGACCATCTGCCTGGGCCTCCTGCTCGGCGGCGCGGTGGGCAACCTCATCGACCGCCTCTTCCGCGAACCCGGCTTCCCCGAGGGCCACGTGGTGGACTTCATCAACTACGCCGGCCAGTTCATCGGCAACGTTGCGGACATCGCCATCGTGGGCGCCGCCGTGGGGATCGCCCTGCTCGCCCTCTTCGGCCTGGACGTGGACGGCACCCGCCACCGCCGTCCCACCGACGACGGCGAGGCCCCCGC
>CAZTOM010000267.1:2830-3265 GCA_964615555.1 uncultured Actinomycetaceae bacterium | reverse complement strand
CGAGGGCGGAGGTGCCGAGGTTCACCCGGGTGGCGCCGGAGTCGAGCGCGGCGCGCAGCGAGGAATCGTCCCGGATGCCGCCGGAGAGTTCCACCTGCACGTCGAGGCGTCCCACGATGTCCGCGAGCAGTTCGGCGTTCGATCCCCGCCCGAACGCGGCGTCCAGGTCCACGAGGTGGATCCACTGCGCGCCCGCGTCCACCCATGCCTGGGCGGCCTCGAGCGGATCGCCGTAGCCGGTCTCCGTGCCGGCCGCGCCCTGGACGAGCCGGACGGCCTGGCCGCCTGCCACGTCGACGGCGGGAAGCAATTCGAGTGCCATGTCTCTCCTTGTGGTTGGGGCCCGGCGCTAGAGCGTACCGAGCCAGTTGCGAAGCAGGTGGGCGCCGGCATCGCCGGACTTCTCCGGGTGGAACTGGGTGGCGGTGAGCGCCC
>CAZTOM010000267.1:1604-2820 GCA_964615555.1 uncultured Actinomycetaceae bacterium | reverse complement strand
TCTCCACGGCGGCCACGAAGTCCGTGCCGTGGGTGGTCCACGTGACCTGCGGTGGGGTGGTGGGACCCACCATGTCCGCTCCCGGATCGGAGGTGACACCGTAGGAGTGGACGAAGTAGAAGCGTTCGTCCGCCACGCCGTCGAACAGGGGGGAACCGGCCGGCGGGCGCACCCCGGACCAACCCATGTGCGGGACCACCGGGGCCTGGAGGCGCACCACGGATCCGGGCCACTGCCCAAGCCCCTCGGTGTGCTCGCCGTGCTCGGTGCCCTCGGTGAACATCACCTGGAGTCCCACGCAGATGCCGAGCACGGGCCGGCCACCGGCCAGGCGCCGGTCGATCAGGTAGGGGCCGCGCACGGAGGCGAGACCGGCCATCACCGAGGCGAACGCCCCCACGCCCGGGACCACCAGCCCGTCGGCCGCCAGCACCTCTCCCGGTTCGGCGGTGAGGGACACGTCCGCGCCGAGGCGCTGGAGCGCGCGCACGGCCGAACGCACGTTGCCCGAGCCGTAGTCGAGCACCACGATCCTCTTCACCAGGACTACTCGGCTCCCTCGTCGGGGCTGCCGGCGCCGCGGGGACCCGCGGGCCCCTGTCCCCCGCTGGCGCCTCCCCCGCGCCTGCGTCCGGGGTGGATGCCGCGCGCGATCATCCGGGCCGCCTCCCCCTTGGAGATGGCGGCGGAATCGATGGTGCCGGGGATGTCCGCGAGCCGCTTCTCCCCCACGGCCAGGTCCTCCACCACGGTGTCCAGCCCGGCGATCACGAGGCCGGGCGAGACCTCCCCCGCCAGGTCCTCCCGCGCCACCCGCCACGCGGACATCTCCCCTTCGAGGGACACCTCCGAACCCTCCGAGACCAGGCGGGAGACCAGCAGGACCACGTCCACCCGGGTGAGGATCGAGATCGCCTTCGCCAGCGCGACCGCCTCGCGCGGCGGCTCCCCGGAGAGCTTCTCGAACGGGTCCGCCACCTCCAGGTCCATGGCCGCCACGGCCCCGGAGGAGGAGGGCACCACGGTGCACGCGAGCCCCGCCATGGCCGCAAGCCCGGCGAGCGCCTCCGCGGAGACGATGGGGGTAACGATCAGCGCAAGGTCCCGCTGCGGGGCGGGGGCGCCCAGTCCGGCGACGATCGCGTCGAACGGGTCGATGTCCGCCCCCGAGAGCTCGCCCGGCACGGACAGGTCGTCCGCCCCGGGAACGGAACCC
>CAZTOM010000267.1:0-1504 GCA_964615555.1 uncultured Actinomycetaceae bacterium | reverse complement strand
AACGGAACCCTCCGCAGGGACGGCACCCTCACCCGGTTCGGCGGGAGATTCCGGCGAGAAGGCGCGCTCGTCGTCGTCGGGAAAGGGGGTGGTCACAGGGCACCCTTCGTGGACGGGACGCCCTCCACCCGGGGGTCCGGGGACACGGCCACGCGCAGGGCGCGGGCGAGGGCCTTGAACTGCGCCTCCACGATGTGGTGCGGGTCCCGGCCGGCCAAGAGTTCCACGTGGAGGCAGATCTCCGCGTTCAGGGCAAGGGACTCGAACACGTGCCGGGTCATGGAGCCGGTGAAGTGGCCACCGATCAGGTGGTACTCCTGCCCGGCGGGCTCCCCGGAGTGGACCACGTAGGGCCGCCCGGACACGTCCACCACGGCGCGGGCGAGGGCCTCGTCCAGGGGCACGGTGGCGTCCCCGAAGCGCCCGATCCCGGCCTTGTCCCCGAGCGCCTGCCCGAGGGCCTGGCCGAGGCAGATGGCGGTGTCCTCCACCGTGTGGTGCACGTCAATGTCCGTGTCACCGGTTGCGGAGATGGTGATGTCGATCAGGGAGTGCTTCGCGAGGGCCGTGAGCATGTGGTCGTAGAAGGGCACGGTGGTGGAGATGTCCGCCTTCCCGGTGCCGTCCAGGTTGAGCTCAACGGTCACGTCCGATTCCGACGTGGTGCGCGTGACACGGGCCGTTCTCACATGACCTCCTCGAGGGCCGCCTTGAATGCCGCGGTCTCCTCCGGCGTACCGACCGTGACCCTGAGGTAGCCCTCGGGCCCGACCTCCCGGATCAGGATTCCGCGCTCCAGTAGATCCTCCCAGATCCTGCGCCTGCTGGCGAAAACCCCGAACAGGACGAAGTTCGCATCCGACGGCGCCACCTTTAGGCCGCGGCCGCGCAGCCAGTCCACGAGCGCGTCCCGCTCGGCGCGCAGGGACGCCACCTGTGCCATGAGGGAGTCGCGATGGGCGAGCGCGGCGCGGGCGGCCGCCTGCGTGAGCGCGGAGAGGTGGTAGGGCAGGCGCACGATCCGCAGCGCGTCCACCACCGCCGGGTGCGCCGCGAGGTAGCCGAGCCGCAGGCCGGCCATCCCGAACGCCTTGGACATGGTGCGGCACACCACCAGGTGCGGGTAGGCCTCGCGCAGCGCGAGGGCGGAGGGGGTGCCCTCCCGCCGGAACTCACCGTACGCCTCGTCCACGACGACGATCGCGTCGCTCCCGTCCGGACCGTTGCCCACCGCCGCCTCCAGGACCGTCACGAGGTCCTCGGCCGGCAGTGCCGTCCCGGTGGGGTTGTTGGGGCTCGCCAGCAGCACCACGGCTGGCGTGACCGAGCGAACCAGGTGCGCGGCGGCGGCCGCGTCCAGGGTGAAGTCCCCGCGGCGGGGCGCGGTGACCCACTGGGTGAGGGTGTCGCGGGCGTACTCGGGGTACATGGAGTAGGTGGGGAGGAAGGAGACCACGGACCGGCCGGGGCCGCCGAAGGCCTGGAGGAGGTGGAGCATCACCTC
>CAZTOM010000266.1:0-3296 GCA_964615555.1 uncultured Actinomycetaceae bacterium | reverse complement strand
GCGGCTGATCCCCCAGCCCGCAGAACCGCCGATGGTGCACCTCCCGTACGCCGATAGTGCACCTCCCGTACGCCGATAGTGCGGTGCTAGGTTGGCGCTCGTGCGCACACCTTCTCGCATTGACGCGATCGCCGACCAGTTTGTCCACGACTACGCCGCCCTGGACCCGCTCGGGGCCACCTACCTTGGCATCCCGGGGCACGAGGGGAGGCTGCCGGACCTCTCCCCCGAGGGTGAGTCCGCACGGGTGGAACTGCAGCAGAGGTTCCTCGAGGACGTGGGGCGCGAGGCGCCGTCGGACGCCGTGGATGAGGTGACCCAGGCGGCGGTGGCCGAACGCTACGGTCTCGCGCTCGAGCTGCACGAGGCGGGCGAGTACCGACGGGACCTGAACAACATCGCCTCGCCGCTCCAGGCGCTGCGTGAGATCTTCGACCTGATGCCCACGGGGACCGTGGAGGACTGGGAGAACATCGCGAGCCGGATGCGGGCGCTGCCGGAAGCGGTCGCGGGGTACGCTGCCTCGCTGCGCGAGGGGGTGCGGGCAGGAACCATGCCGGCGCTGCGGCAGGTACGGCTCGGGATCGAGGAGGCGGACGGCAACGCGGATGTGGACTCCTCGTTCTTCACCGGCTTCGTAGCGGGCGCCCGGCCAGATGGCGAGGCACCCCCGGCGGCACTCGCCGAGGAGTTGGAGGCTGCGGCGAAGGATGCGCGGCAGGCCTTCGCGGACCTCGGGGAGTTCCTGGCCGAGGAGCTGGCCCCCGAGGCCGAGGACACGGACGCGGTGGGCCGCGAGCGCTACGAGCTGTGGTCCCGGTACTTCCTGGGCGCGCGCGTGGACCTGGACGAGACGTACGAGTGGGGCCGGGAGGAGCTCGCCCGGATCGTGGCGGAGCAGGAGGCCACCGCGGCGGAGCTGTACGGCCCGGGCACCACGGTGAAGCAGGCGATGGAGCGGCTGAACTCGGACCCGGAGCGGATGATCCACGGCACGGACGCCCTGCGGGAGTGGATGCAGGCGACCGCGGACGAGGCGATCGCGGCGCTGGCGGACGTGCACTTCGACATCCCCGGGCCGGTGCGCACCCTGGAGGCCGTGATCGCCCCTACCGCCACGGGCGGGATCTACTACACGGGACCGAGCGCGGACTTCTCCCGGCCGGGGCGCATGTGGTGGTCGGTGCCGGAGGGCGTGGAGAACTTCTCCACCTGGTATGAGAAGACCACGGTCTACCACGAGGGCGTGCCGGGCCACCACCTGCAGATCGCGCAGACGGTGTACCGCTCGGAGCTGCTGAACATGTGGCGCCGGATGGTCTCCTTCACCTCCGGGCACGCCGAGGGCTGGGCGCTGTACGCGGAGCGGCTCATGGAGGAGCTCGGATTCCTGGCCGAGCCCGGGGACCGCCTGGGCATGCTGGATGCGCAGCGGCTGCGCGCCACCCGGGTGGTGCTGGACATCGGCATGCACCTGGGCAAGTCCTACCCCGAAGAACTGGGCGGCGGCGAGTGGACCTACGAGAACGCGTGGCAGTTCCTACGCTCCAACGTGGAGGGTGAGGACGCGTTCCTCCGCTTCGAGCTGCACCGCTACCTCGGCTGGCCCGGCCAGGCGCCCAGCTACAAGGTGGGCCAGCGGCTCTGGGAGCAGATGCGGGACGAGGCCCGGGACGCCGCGCAGGCGCGCGGTGAGGAGTTCTCGCTCAAGGACTGGCACCGCCGGGCCCTGGACGTGGGCTCCGTGGGCCTGGACACGCTCGCGGAGGCGCTGCGGAAGTAGGGCTGCGGCTCCCGCCCCGGAAGTAGGGGTTGCGGCGAGCGCCGGCGCCCTACGGGATCGCCCAACTCCATCCGCCGGTGCCCTCCGGGTCGTAGACCACGCGCTCGGCGCCAGCCGGCACGTCCAGCACCACGAGACCGGTTGCTGTGGTGCCCGGGTCCAGGAATGGCTGGAGGAGCTCGTCCCCATAGCAGACCCAGGAGGCGTCCGAGTGGGAGTCGATCTCCACCCCGTCCGCGTCCGTGGCGAGGAACAGGTCCGGGATCAACGGCATGAACGGGTCCTCGACGTTCGGGTCGGCCTCGGCGTAGGAGGCGTCCAGCGAGGCGTCCACGGTGAGGACGAGGAACTCGCCGTTCATGGCCTCGGCGGTGGAGCCGTCACGGGACGGGCAGGTGGCGGTGCGCGCCACATCCGTGACCGCGATCTCGAACACCACGGAGCTGTCATCCGGGTCCACGAGCCCGCCGGGCTCGGCCAGGTCCTTGAGCACGTGGCCCACCTGGTCCACCGCAACCTCGGCGCCACCAACCTCGGCGGGCGCGTTCTGCGCCACGTCATCGGGAAGTGGGAACACCTCGGTGGCCACGGCGGCGCCGGTGGTCACGAGCGCTGCTGCAGCAGCGGTGATGAGGATGTGCCTGCGATTGATCGTCACCATCTCAGGAAGTCTCCCGTCGGGTTGAAGGTGCCCTCGGACAGGACCACCTGCGCCGTGCGGGCAGATGGCGTGTACATCCAGGAACTGATGGTGTTGTCCGGGGTGGCCCGGATACGGATGTACAGGGACTGGCTGGGGTTCGCGGGGTCGTAGCGCTCGAGCGAGTCGATCCGAGCCAGGTTGGACCAGTAGGTGGAGCGGTTGAGGAACATCGATTCACCCACCACTCCCCGGGCGTTACCCGAGTCCGCCATCACGTACGGGAACGTCCGCAGGATCCACATGGAGTGGTAGTGCAGCTGCGCAGGGCGCTCGGCGTAGGTGCGGCCCGAGAGGTAGGTGCCGTAGTTGGACTGGCCGCGGCGGAGGGTTCCGTACACGTAGACGGGCGGCTGGTCATACATCGTGGTCACGGTGCCCTGCGCGGCGGACCAGAGGATCGCTCCGTGCTGGAAGTGGCGTACGCACTGGCTGTTCGGCAGGCCACAACTCTCGGTGGTGGTGGGCGAACCCAGTGGGCCAGAGGACCCACCTGAGTTGAGCCAGGCGGTGGTGATGGCACTCTGGGCAGTTCCGGTGATCTGGTACTCGTAGAGCCTTCCGCTGCGGAGGATCGCCCGGAGCCCCACCCCGTCACCAATGACACCAATCGCCGTGGTGGTGCCCCATCCATGCCCGAGGTGGTATCCGGTGAAGGACCGGCCCGAATCTGATGCTGTGTACAGCCGGAGATAGCCTCCGGCGTCAATCGCGATGAGGTCTGTGCGCGAGTTGCCATCCCAGTCCCCGGCCTGGACGATGTGACGCATCTGCGACCATCCACGGCCGAGTACCACCGGGGCGGAAAAAGCG
>CAZTOM010000265.1:0-3351 GCA_964615555.1 uncultured Actinomycetaceae bacterium | reverse complement strand
GCCGGGTCTCGTAGTGCCGGTCGAAGGCCTCTGGGTCATTGGGGTGGCCGTAGGCGACGGTCAGGATGTGCATGGTCGTTCTCCTGCTCGCAGTGACGTCGGCTCGGGCCGGGCCGGCTGCTCACGAACCTACCCGAGACGACTCCGTTCCGTGGCGGAACGGGCGATGACGTGGCTCTAGCGGACGGGGCGCATGCGGAGCGTCTGGCCCGGCCGCAGCTGCCCGCAGGCGTCGACGTCGGCATCCAAGACGTAGCCGATGATCGGGTAACCGCCGGTGGCCGGATGGTCGGCGAGGAACAGCACGGGCGTGCCCGACGGCGGGACCTGCAGTGCACCGCGCACCAGCCCACACGCTGATGGAGAAGGGAAAACTCGCCCAGAACCGGCTGAAGTAGCTATGGCGGGCGGCCTCCTCGACGAGTTCTGAGTAGGCGTCGAGATACGCATCGAGGAGTTGGCTGTCGGCATCGAGGAGGCCTCGCCAGGGCGTCTTGCTCGGCCAGGCGCCCTTTTCGTGCAGGACCGCGAGTAGGTCTCCGGCGGCTTCAGCGAATCTCTCGAACTCAGGGGATTGCTTCAACGGTCGGTCAACATCATGGAGTGTTTCGTGGAACCACTTCGTGTGGAAGCCGGTCGGGGTTGTTACGGACGTTCCCGGTGGGATGCTGAGAGTGCGGTCGGAGTCACTCTGACCATCGGCGGGCATGACGCAATGGCCGATTGACGGGAGGATGCCAGCGGGATCGGTGTCCAGTAGGTGCTGCTCGTATATTCCCCGGATCATGGATTGCGCGGCCGCTGGTGCCGGACCGCGCGAGTAGGGCTCGGAGAGCGGAGCTGCTGCAAGGGGGGTCTCATAGAGAGGATCTCCCTCGGGGCTCACAAGTTGGAAGGTGAGGTCTCCCAGCGAGATCGTTGCCGAGACCCCGGCCCCACATTCGGCGAAAGCCAACTCGGGCTCGCCATCACTCGCGGTGAACTTCAGCTCCTCGGAGCGGGCTTCGCCACCCCACACCACGACGCGGTGTGACTTGTTCCTGTCAAGGTCACGGGTGAAGTAGAGCTCCTCCTCCGCATCCTTCGATGGCCCGGAGTATTTCCCTGCTCCCAGGCCTGATCGATTGATGGGGTATACGAGCAACCCCGCCTCAGAGGGGAGAAGAGTCAGTTTTGCCTGTGCACCGGAGTTCACCCGACCGAGTAGATCCGGTACGGCGGAGACGTCGACCCCGAGTGTGACGCGAAGCGGTGCTCGGCTTGAACGCCTTCGCACTTCGACGTGTCCGCGAATGAGTATCCGGTGGTCTTCTGCCCACTTTTCGGCAGCATGGAACCTTGACGTGCTCGGCGCGGACGTGATCTCGATGCCGGAGATGTCGTCGGGTATCTCACCCTGCACCGAGACCGCAACCACGAACTCGCTCGTAGACCACGCGCCATCGTCATAGACCCGGAGGAGCGCGGGGCTCCCCGGTTCTCCAATTTCCAGAGGCGCCCCGCTGAGGCCCGCCACTGAGAGCGGATCGTGATTTGTGACAGGGTTCTCGAACAGTGTCCGAGTCATGAGGCGCCAATCGTTGCCCGCCTCCCGCGCAATTACCATTTCCTGGAGTGCCCTGAACGAGCTCCGGAAGGCCATGCGATTCTGGTCGAATGTCTCCCAGTCAAACTCCCAGGAAGCACGTGTCTCAACTGGTTTGACATGGGCAAGGGTCACTTCGATCTGTGGTCCGTCCCCCCACCAGGCATCGAGTGCTTGTACGAACTGCTTTGCCGCGTTGTTCTGCTCCCACGTGCGGTTCGACTCAGGCTGGGGCAGTCCTAGGGAGGACCAGAGAGTTGTCCTGAAATACTCTACGAAGGAGTCGTTACCAGCCTGTCGCTCGGCATCGAGGAGGCGATCCACGAGAGCCCGGATACCGGAGTCGACGTGCTGGTACCACAGGGCGTTCCACGACTCTGTGATGTCGGGGCTGATCTCATAGACCTCACCCACTGTCGTAAGGGCGAGGGCAAGTGCCTCGACGCACTCCTGCCACACAGATGCATCGATCGAGTTGCTCAACTCGGCCTCCACCAGGCCGAGGAGCGAGTTGCTCAGCATCTCCATGGTGAGGAGGCGTGACTGCTGGGCCGGAAACCCAGGGCTCAGGGCTTGCCGGTAGGAGCCATCAAAGGACGCGAGGTCAACTCCACCACCGGGTACGACCGCGAGGCGGTCCCCCTTCCGATATTGGATCGCGTTCGTGCGCGAGATGCGCGGAATCCACTGATCTGAGAAGTCGTCAGAATCGGAGATGAGGATTGCGTATGGGGGGTCCGAAGGTTCGAGGTGGTTGGCGGCACTTACCAGGTCCTCGGCTACGTCTCCCGGGAGCTCGCTCGGAAGCTGGACCACCAGCAGCCCATCCTGGGCAACACACGCGTCGGCGATCGCACGTGCAACATAGGACTGAGTCACTCAATTTCCCCTTCTCCGTAAGGATTTGCCACTCTGACGCCGTGGTCGGCGTCCGCGCTCCCACGTGCGAGCCCTGCCGCCTCGAGGAGCCGGACTAGTTCAGGTAGCGGAGGCTGGAGCCCCAGCCGGGAGAGCTCTTCGATGATGCGCCCCACCTGGGTAGACCTGCCTGGACCCGCTGACGTGAGACCTGCCATCATCGCAACCCATTCCGTACCAGGTTCCGTGAGGGTGACATTGGTCCCCCGGCGAACGAGCAGCCCGTAATGATCGCTCTCGTCTCGGCGCACGAGGCTATAGAACACGGTCTCGTAGACGTTCTTGAGGCTGCTTGGACGGGAGCTGTCGGTCAATGCCCGATTGGCGGCTGTGATGAAGTGAGCCGAGTCGAGCCACGCACCAGTTGCGTCGTTCGTCTGCTCGATCTGGTTTGCGAAGAGTATGCGGAGGTGGCCCCCCTCGTCGATCCTCCTTCGCATAGCCGGCCTGACGCTCCTTGTGGCAGGCGGCAAGTAGCTCGCAGGCCAGGGCAGGAGCTCAACTGCTTCCGTCATGAGGTCAGAGAACTGAGTCTGCCCTTCGCTGGCCGCGCGGAAGATGGCGCGGTAGCGCTCGGCTTCCCAGAGGAATCCAAACGCGAGTCCCATGCGCAGCACGGTTGTGGCCCAGTCAACCCACACCCGAGGTGGGAGGGCATCCACCCAATCGTCTGAAGTGAGTTTCACCCACGAATCGTGCAGCCAACCAAACGGAGACGCTCGGAAGGCTCCACGGAGATGCTCTGCATCCTTCAGTCCCTGATCCTTCTCGGAGTATCCTCCGTAGGTTTCGACGAATGCCTTCTCGATGCGCTGGAGCAGGACATCCGCCGCAAGGCGTCTCCGGGC
>CAZTOM010000264.1:0-3365 GCA_964615555.1 uncultured Actinomycetaceae bacterium | reverse complement strand
CCTCCATGGCCTCCAGCAGCGCCGACTGGGTCTTCGGCGTGGCCCGGTTGACCTCGTCCCCCACCACGATGTTGCTGAAGATGGGGCCCGGGTGGAAGCGGAACGTGTGCGCGTCCTGGTCGTAGATGGACAGGCCCGTCACGTCCGTGGGGAGCATGTCGGACGTGAACTGGATGCGGCGCACGCCGGCGTCGATCGAGCGGGCGAGCGCCGTGGCGAGCGTGGTCTTGCCCACCCCGGGGACGTCCTCGATCAGCACGTGCCCACCCGCGAGCAGCGTGGTGATGGCCGCCTCGATCGCCGGGCCCTTGCCCTTCAGCACCTTCCCCACCGCGCCACCGATCCGGTCCGCGAGGTCCGGGATCGCGCTGATTGCCTCGCTGGTGGTGGCCCCGCTGGTGGTGGACCCGCTGGTGGTGGTTTCGCTGGTGGTGGCCCCGCCGGGCTGCCGCTCGCTCATGACTCCACGCTACGGTGCGCGGCGCCCGTGCGCTTACTCCTCCCGCGGTCCGTCCTCACCCGCCCCCTCCGCCGTTCCCGTGCCCGTTCCCGTTCCCGTTCCCGTCCCCGTTCGCGGGTGGGTACGTCACCTGCTCCCCGACGACGACGGCGAAGTCCCGCAGCGTGTGGGTCCGCGGCGCCCCGGGACCGATGATGTCCAGGACCTCGATGCCGCGCACCACCAGGGCATCGCCCACGAGGGAGCGGTGGCAGCGCCACGGCACCGCCTCCGCGCACATGACGGCGGTGGGGCGCTCCCGGCCGAGGGCGATCAGCTCCGTGAGGGCGGCCGCGAACTCCCCGGAGAGCATGTAGTCGGCGTAGCCGCGGAAGGAGTCGTTGCGCCATCCGGTGTTCGGGGAGTCGGGGGAGGGGCGGCGCAGGCCGCCGAGGGCGGGCAGGTGCAGGTAGTCGATACCGGCTGCGGGCAGGGAGTCCCGGAGCGCGGCCTGCTCGAACTGCGGGTTGCGCCGCGAGCGTGGCACCGTACGGATGTCCGCTAGGCGGGTGACGCCGTTGGCGTGGAGGAGGCCCACGAGCTCCTCGAGCGGTCGGGTGGAGTGCCCGATCGTGTAGACGGTGGTCATCCACCGATCCTGCGCGTTGCCGCAGAGGGCCGCAACCGGGCCCGTGGCCGCCGGGCGGGGCGGACGGGTGGCGCGAACGGGTGCTGGCGCGGCCCCGCGAGTGGCCGCCGGGCGGGCCCGACGAGTGGCGCGAACTGGCGCCGGCAGAGCCCCGCAAGTGGCCGCCGGGCGGGGCGGACGAATGGCGTCACGGTGCTGGCACAGCCCCGCGAGTGGCCGCCGGGCGGGGGGTGTGTCAGTGTCGTATGGCCGTGAAGAACCATCCGTCCATCGGGCGGGAATACCCCACCCCGTATGCTTGTTGCAGAGGACTGGACCAATCTAGGAGGAGTAGCACCCATGGCAACCACCGACCTCACCGAGGCCACGTTCGTCGAGACCATCGAGAAGGACGGCATCGTCCTCGTGGACTTCTGGGCCGCATGGTGCGGACCGTGCCGCATGTTCGGGCCCATCTACGAGAAGGCCTCCGAGCAGCATGAGGACATCACCTTCGCCAAGGTGGACACGGACGCCGAGCAGCGCCTCGCCGGCGCCATGGGCATCAGCTCCATCCCGACCATCATGGCGTTCCGCGACGGGATCGGCGTGTTCTCCCAGCCCGGCGCCCTGCAGGCGAACCAGCTCGAGCAGGTAATCGCCGCGGTCCGCAACCTGGATATGGACGACGTCCGCGCGAAGGTTGCCGCCCAGCAGCAGGACGAGGGCGGCGCCCAGGCCTGATTCCTCAGGCCGCCTGGCCGAGCAGGTGTCGCAGGGCCACCCCGAGAGTGGGGTGGCGGAACTCGTAGCCCGTGGCTGACGCCTTCGCAGCCGAAACCTGCTGGGAGGCGGAGGCCAGCAGCCGGGCACCCTCGGGGCCGAGCCGCACCGCGGGGCCGGCGATCGGGATGGGGATCGCGGAGGGCCGGGACATGATGTGCCCGAGCTCCCGCGCGAACTCGCCAGAGGTGACCGGGCCCGGGGCCACGGCGTTGATGGGCCCGGAGACCCCGGGGCTCAGGGCGGCGTGTGCGAAGATCCCCACGGCGTCGTCCACGCTGATCCAGCTCTGCCAGGCGGCCCCTCCGGCGAGCGGGCCCCCGGCACCCACGCGGAAGAGTGGGAGCTGCTGGGCGAGTGCCCCGCCCGCCGGGGTGAGCACGATCCCGGTGCGCACCATCGCCACCCGCGCCCCCGCCTCGCGGGCGGGAAGGGTGGCATCCTCCCACTGGGCGCACACCCGGGCCAGGTAGTCCTGGCCGGCCGGGCTGTCCTCGGTGACGATCCCCGGGGGCGTTGCCCCGTAGAAGCCGATCGCGGAGGCGGAGACGAACGTGGGCACCCCGGCCTCCGCGGCAGCGCGTGCGAGTGCCCGGGTGGGGCCGATCCGGGAGTCCGCCACGCGCTTCTTGTGGCCCGGCGTGAACCACCCGGCGATCGGCGCCCCGGCCAGGTGGACCACCACGTCCACTCCCTCCAGTGCGGAGGTGTCCGCCCGGGCCCCCGCCACGTCGAGCGCCACAGCTCCGGGCACCCTGTCTGCGGATCTGACGATCGGGACCACCTCGTGGCCGAGCGTGGAGAGCAGGGCCGTGAGCTGGGTGCCGATCAGGCCCCGCGAGCCGGACACGGCGATCCGGCGGGGACCGCCGTTGTGGGTGGCGGCGAACTGCAGGTCATCCAGGAGCTGGGCGTGCCGGTAGCCCACGAACCGGGCCACGGTGGACATGACGGCGCGGCTCGCGAACTCCGGGGAGCGGCGCGGGAGCCAGAACTCGATCTCGTCCCGCACGCGGGTGGTCCCGCCCAGGTCCTCGAACATGCGGCGGTGCTCCCAGCGGCGCATGGGGCCGGAGACCATCCGGGCGGTGTACTCCTCGCCCGGGACCACGGCGGTGTACTCGGTGGTCCAGCGCGCCGCGGGCGGGGGGAGGTGGCGGACCCTCAGGCGCGTACGTCCACCGGGGGTGACCCCCACATCGGGTTCGGCCACCACCTCGGCGGCGAACGGTGCGGTGAGCCGGCGCACGGCGCCCGGCCTGGCGTGCCAGTCGTAGACGAAGCGCCGCTCATGCGGGACTGTCTGATCGAATCGCAGGGCGACCACTGCACCTCCTAGGAACCCGAGTCTCGCACGGGCGCCACGGCGAGCGGGAGGCCTCGTGGCAGCCCGCGCGGAAGGTTCACAGCACCCTCACACGGTGTACGGGTCCGCCCACCCGGATGACGTCAAAACAGCGCGTAGTCGATCTGGAGGCCGCCCTGCCAGTCGGTGAAGAGGTGGACCTCCACGGT
>CAZTOM010000263.1:0-3379 GCA_964615555.1 uncultured Actinomycetaceae bacterium | reverse complement strand
GCCGGGTTGGCAGCGGGTGGGGCGGCGGCGCCGTCGACGACACCCGACCCCGTGGCCGGGTGAGCTTCGGTGGTGGCGGGGGCGTCGTCGTCAGACGCGGAATTCGAAGCGAGGACGGCGAGGCCGAGGGCCACGAGGTGCTTGCAGAAGTTGCCGTCCGCGTGGTGCGGGCACGTGCAGTTGCCGGTGAGGCGGCGGGACCAGTCAAGGGTGACACGGTAGAGCTCGGTCCCGCGGATCCACGCCGATGCACTCTGGCCGGAGACATCCAGGCGAGTGACACGGGAGACGTAGCCCCTGCCGCGCTCGAAGACGGGGAGGGCTGCGACGTCCTCCAGCGCGGAGCGGGTGAAGGAGGCGTGGCGCTGGGGCATGCGACTATTCTGCCGCCGCGCGCAACTCGGCCACCACGTCCGGGAGGGCCTCGGCGATCACGCGCCAGAGGATCCTGTCATTCACGTGCTGGTAGGCGTGGGCCACGATGTTGCGCATTCCGCGGATCTCAGCCCACGGGATCTCCGGATGGGCCGCTCGGAACTCCTCCGGGAGGCGGCTGGCAGCCTCAGCGATCTCGAGGAACGCGAGCCGCATCGCGTAGCGGCGCTCGATTCCCCGGATCCCGGGGTGGTTGTAGACCTCCACGCCCTCCGCCACCCATGCGGCGCACAACTCGGCGCGCTCCAGGATGTCCCGTATGTGGGGCTGCGCGCCCCTCACAGGGGCACCGCGTGGAGCCGAGCCTGGTGGAGCGCGGCTCCAGTGTTGGCGGGGTGGTCGTCCACCACATCCACGTCCACACTCAGGAGCTCCTCCGCCGCCCTCTGGAAGCGGGCCAGCGCCCAGGGGCTGGCGGTGTCCGGAATGGTCACGAGAAGGTCAAGATCAGAGCCGGGATGGTCCGCCCCCCGTGCCACCGATCCGAACACCCTCACGTTCTCGATCCCGTACTCGATTGCCAGCGAGGCGAGAGCTGCGCGGTGCCGGTCAAGGATCTCGGACGGCCGCGCAGCGAGTGCCTCCGCCAGGCGTTGCTCCACCACAGACCCGAGGGGCCGGTTGCCGGCCTCGATGGCAGCAAGGTTGGGTTGGCTGATGCTGGCGCGTGTGCTCACCTCAATCTGGGTGAGACCGAGCGCCTGCCGACGCCGCCGCAACCACTGGAAGACTGCGACGTCATGCGTCCGATCACCTGCCATCGCACAAATATATCAGTTCACTGGCATATCACCGCGAGTTCCGGGGGCCCTCGGGAGCGAGGCATACCGGTTCGCATCCCCAACCTGCCGCGGGCGGCGGAACCAACCTCCCGCCCCCGGCCGGCTCACTACGGTGGGGTCATGGCTGAGCGGAAGACCATCTTCGTGGTCTCCTCCGTGATGCCGAACTTCCGGATCCTGCCCACGGGCGAGTTCCTGCTGGGGGGCTACGAGGGGTATCCATCCTGATGGACTACTTCTGGGAGACGTTCGATTTCCCCGCCCGCACGGATGTGATCGGGCGGCTCATGGCTGGCGGCTGGGTCCTCGAGGAGCACGCCCACGAACTATTCAAGACCCTGGGCGTGGGCTACTTCACCTCCGAGGAGAAGCCGCTGTTCGTTCCGCCGCCGGAGTGGTGGGTCACCGACGACGGCGAGTGGCTGGTAGAGGACGATCCCGATGACGCGGACCTCTGGCTCGAGGAAGGGAACGATGACAGCTACGGGTAGCAGCCGCCACGCAACCGGGCGAAGGAGGCCCTCGAGTGCGCATTGTTGATGACCGCATCATCTGGACCGCGTCCGATCTCGCGCTCGCCTCGCAGTGCGAGTACGCCCTGCTGCGGAACCTGGACTACCAGCTCGGCCGCGCCCCGCGCGAGGAGGCGGCCGCGGACCCGTTCATGGATCACATCGCCGCACTCGGCGAGCGCAACGAGGCCCGGATCCTGGAGGCGTTCCAGGCATCGCGGCAGGTGGCGGAGCCGGAGCCGGCCGCCCTTCCCCTCACGCGCCTCGCGATGCAGCAGGCCGCGGAGCGCACCGCAGCCGCACTGGCGGAGAACCCGGACGTGGTCTACCAGGCCGCCTTCTTCGACGGCGAGTTCTTCGGCTACGCCGACTTCCTCGAGCGCACCCCCGCCGGCTGGATGGTCTCCGACGCCAAGCTCGCCCGCCACGCCAAACCCCAGGCGCTCCTCCAGCTCGGCGCGTACGCCCTCCAGCTCGCCCGGCTGGGTGTTTCCGGCGACGGCGCTCCCTCCGTCCCGTCCGAAGGCTCGCCCGCCGCGTCCGGCACCCTGCCCGCCGCCGCGTCCGGCACCCCGCCCGCCCCCACTACCGCTCTGCTGCTCGGCTCCGGGGAGCGGCTCGAGTTCCCGCTGGCGGACGTGATGCCCGTGTTCCGCGAGCGCCGCGCCCGCCTCGCCCAGATCACGAACGAACACTGGGACTCCGGCGAACCCGCAAACTGGCGGGATCCGGCCATCACCGCGTGCGGTAGCTGCGAGGAGTGCTCCGCCGCGGTGGAGGCGCACCAGGACGTGCTCCTGGTGGCGGGGATGCGGATGGACCAGCGCCGAAAGCTCGCCGCCGCGGGTATCACCACGATCGAGCAGCTCGCCGCCGCCACCGCGCATGATCGCCCGGAGCGGATGGCGCGGGCCACGTTCGAGAAGCTGCGCGCCCAGGCCGCCCTCCAGTGGGCCCAACTCCAGGGCGGCCCCGAGGCCCCCGTGCGCTACGAGCTCATCGAGACCGCGGCGGATACGCTCGCCCGCCTGCCGGCTCCCTCCCAGGGCGACCTGTTCTTCGACTTCGAGGGCGATCCCCTCTACGACGAGGGCGATCCCACGCGCACCGGGCTCGAGTACCTCTGGGGCATCATGGGCGCGCGGGGCGACTACCGCGCCATCTGGGCGCACTCGTCGCGCGAGGAGAGGGACGCGTTCGTCTCCTTCATGGATGAGGTGACCACCCGCCGTCGGGAATTCCCGGACATGCACGTCTACCACTACGCGCCCTACGAGACCAGCGCGCTGAAGCGGCTCGCGGCGCGCTACCAGCTGCGGGAGAAGGAGCTGGACGACCTGCTGCGCTCCGAGGTGTTCGTGGACCTGTACGCCACGGTGCGCGGCGCGATCCGCGTCTCGGCGCCCTCGTACTCGATCAAGAAGCTCGAGCCGCTCTACATGGGTGAGCACTACCGCTCCGACGACGACGGTTCCGTCTCCGAGGGCGCCGGCTCCGTGGTGGCGTACCACGAGTTCCGCGCGCTCCGGGAGGATGGGGACCCGGATTCGGCGGCGCGCCTTGCGGCGTTGGCCGAGTACAACGAGTACGACTGCCTCTCCACGCTGCGGCGGCGGGACGGGTTGCTGGAGCGCGCGGCAGAGACCGGAG
>CAZTOM010000262.1:0-3398 GCA_964615555.1 uncultured Actinomycetaceae bacterium | reverse complement strand
GCGCGCCCCGGCCTCCACGGCAGCCACGGTGTTGGCCACCGCACAGCCCGTGTCATTGTGGGCGTGGATTCCGAGCGGCGCGCCGAGCGCCATCATGTCCGTGACGATCTCCCCGATCCACTGGGGCAGCATCCCGCCATTGGTGTCGCACATGACGAGTGTCCGGGCGCCCGCCTCCGCGGCGGCCGCGAGCACGGAACGGGTGTAGGCGGGAGAGAACCGGTAGCCGTCGAAGCAGTGCTCGGCGTCCAGGATGACCTCGCGCCCCTCCCCCACCAGGAAGGCGATCGTGTCACGTACCATCGCGAGGTTCTCCTCGCCGTCGGTGCGCAGCGCCCGCTCCACGTGGCGGATGTCGGACTTCGCCACAAGGGTGATGATCGGGGCCCCGGAGTCCAGCAGGGCGCGGACCTGCGGGTCCTCCTCCACCTTCACCCCGGCCTTACGGGTGGAGCCGAACGCGGCCAGCCGCGCCCGGGAGAGCGGGGAGTTCTCGCGCGCCTCGGAGAAGAACTGGGTGTCCCGCGGCACCGCTCCGGGCCAGCCGCCCTCCACCACGTGCACCCCGAGCTGGTCGAGCAGCCGGGCGATCGCGTGCTTGTCCGCCACGGAGAGGTTCATCCCCTCCTGCTGGGCGCCGTCGCGCAGGGTGGTGTCATACACCTCGATACGTTCCATGGGACTCCCCCAATCGTTCAGGCCAGCCGGTACATCCAGCCGTGCCGGTCCTCGCGCGTGCCGTACTGGATGCCGGTGAGCTCCTCGTAGATGCGGGTGGTGAGCTCGCCGGGGGCCCCGTCTGCCACGGTCACATCGAAGTCATGCGCGGCAAGCCGTCCGATCGGGGTGATCACGGCGGCCGTACCGCAGGCGAAGACCTCTGTGATCTCCCCGCCCTGGATCCCGGAGACCAGTTCGGCGAGCGGGAGGTCCACCTCGTCCACGCGCACGCCGTGGTCGTGCAGCAGCTGGATGAGGGAGGCGCGCGTGATGCCGGGCAGGATCGTGTGGTGCTCCAGGGAGGGGGTGACCACGGACCCGTCCGCGCGCACCGCCATGATGTTCATGCCGCCCAGTTCCTCCACCAGGCTCGAGGTGGCGCCGTCCAGGAAGAGCACCTCGTCGAAGCCCTGCTCCTTCGCCAGTGTCTTCGGCAGCAGCGAGCTCGCGTAGTTCCCCGCGGTCTTGGCCGCGCCCGTGCCGCCGGGGCCGGAGCGGTGGTACTCGTGGGTGACCCAGATGTCGATCGGCTGGAACCCGTTCACGAAGTAGGGCCCCACCGGGGAGGCCACCACCAGGAAGGTCACCTCGTTGGCGGCCCGCACCCCCAGGAAGTGCTCGGAGGCGAACATGAAGGGGCGCAGGTACAGGGAGGAGCCGGGCGTGCCGGGAACCCAGTCCTGATCGGCGGCCACGAGCGCCGCGATCCCGCCCACGAACTCCTCCACGGGCAGCTCCGGCAGGCTCATCCGGCGGGCCGAGGCGTTCATGCGCAGCGCGTTCTGCTCCGGCCGGAAGGTCCAGATGGACCCGTCCGCGTGCCGGTAGGCCTTCATTCCCTCGAAGATCTCCTGCCCGTAATGCAGCACCGAGGAGGAGGGGGTGAGCGTGAGTGCCCCGTAGGGGACCACCCCGTGGCTGTGCCAGCCCTCCCCGCGCGTGAAGAGGGCCTGGGCCATGTGGTCCGTGAAGTCCACCCCGAACGAACCGCGGGCAAGGGCCGCCTCGCGTACGTCGTCGGCGGCCCGCACCACCCCCTCGGCGAGGGGGAAGCGCGCGGCGAGCTCGGCCGCGCCCGGCAGGTCCGTGGTGGTGGAAGTCATCGCGTCTCTCCTTATGCCAGTGCCGCCTGCAGGCGCACCACGACGGCGTCGCCCACCTGGGCGGTGGAACGCGGGCTGCCGTCGCGCTCACCCAACTCTGCCTCCACCGCGTCCTCGACGGCGTCGGCCCGCTCAGGGTATCCGAGGTGGCGCAGCATGATCGCCACAGAGAGGATCGTGGCCACCGGATCGGCCTTCTGCTGGCCCGCGATATCGGGTGCGGAGCCGTGTACCGGCTCGAACATGGAGGGGAAGTCCCCTTCCGGGTTGAGGTTGGCGGAGGCGGCGAGCCCGATCCCACCCGTGATGGCGCCCGCCTCGTCCGTGAGGATGTCTCCGAACAGGTTGTCCGTGACGATCACGTCGAACCGCGAGGGGTTCGTGACCAGGAAGATCGTGGCGGCGTCGATGTGCAGGTAGTCGGTGGTGACCTGCGGGTACTCTGCCGCAACCTCGTCCACGATCCGGTTCCACAGCCCACCCGCGTGCACCAGCACGTTCTTCTTGTGGACGAGCGTGAGGTGCTTCCGCCGGGTCATCGCAAGCTCGAACGCGTAGCGCACGGTCCGCTCCACGCCGTGGGCCGTGTTCAGGGAGACCTCGGTGGCGAGCTCGTGGGGCGTTCCGGCGCGCATCCGCCCGCCGTTGCCGGCGTAGAGGCCCTCGGTGCCCTCGCGCACCACCACGAAGTCGATCTCGCCGGGGCTGGTGAGCGGGCTGACCGCGCTCGGCCACAGCTTGGAGGGCCGCAGGTTGATGTAGTGGTCGAACGCGAAGCGCAGCTTCAGCAGCAGCCCCCGCTCGAGGATGCCGCCGGCCAGCTTCGGGTCCGCCGGGTCCCCGCCCACGGCGCCCAGCAGGATGGCGTCGTGCTCCGCGAGCCGCGCCAGCGACTCCTCGGAGAGCACCTCCCCCGTGCTCAGGTAGTGCTCCGCCCCGAACGGGTACTCCGTCTCCCGCAGCACCACGTCCGCCGGCAGGGCGGCGCGCAGCACCTTCAGGCCCTCGGCCACAACCTCGGGGCCGATCCCATCCCCGGGGATGGTGGCTAGCTTGATCTCTGTCATGTCCTAGATCCTAGAAAGCTGCTCGAATACCGGGACGAACCGTCCACCCCTCGGCAGGTGGGACGACGACGGGGGTGAGTTCCGCCGTCGTCCCACCTGTGGCACTCAGCGAGCGGCCGAGCCCTCCACGTAGTCCTCGTCCTGCGGCTTGCCCCACACGAACATCTTGCGCAGACCCGGCCCCACCTGCTCGATCGGGTGCGACTCACCGCGGGAGCGGAGCTCCTTGAACTCGAGGCCGCCATTGTCCTGATCGTCGATGAACCGCTTGGCGAACGCGCCGGACTGGATGTCCGCGAGCACGGCCTGCATGTTCTCCTTCACGTTCGGGGTGATGACGCGCGGGCCGGAGACGTAGTCGCCGTACTCGGCGGTGTCGGAGACGGACCAGCGCTGCTTCGTGATGCCGCCCTCCACCATGAGGTCCACGATGAGCTTGAGCTCGTGGAGGACCTCGAAGTAGGCCACCTCCGGCTGGTAGCCGGCCTCGGTGAGCACCTCGAAGCCG
>CAZTOM010000261.1:0-3415 GCA_964615555.1 uncultured Actinomycetaceae bacterium | reverse complement strand
CTTCAAGCCCGAGGTCCTCAACAGGCTCGACGACGTGATCATGTTCGACGCGCTGTCCCGCGAGGACCTGGCCCACATCGTGGAGATCCAGGTGAGCCAGATGGCCCGCCGCCTTCGGGACCGCCGCATCACCCTCGACGTCACCGAGGAGGCCCGGGCGTGGCTCGCGGATGAGGGCTACGATCCGGCCTACGGTGCCCGGCCCCTGCGCCGGCTCGTGCAGCGCGAGATCGGGGACCAGCTCGCCCGCCTCCTGCTGGGAGGACAGGTGGAGGACGGCTCCACGGTGCGCGTGGACCGGGGCGAGGCGGGGCTGGAACTGGTGCCCGCTACGGTGTAGATGATTCCGTAGAGCATAAGCGTCGCCGTGGGCGTTCGTGGGAGGCTGGTGCCGTGGACGTCTTCGAACCGCTTCGCGACCTTGACTTTGAGTGCTCCGTGGTGGTGGTCAACCCCATCGACGCGGTGGCCACCTACGGGGATCCGCGCCGGATCTTCGAGTACGCCTCGGTGACCAAGCTGATCACCACGTACTCCATCCTGTGGGCCAAGGACCGCGGCCTCGTCTCCCTGGACGACCCCGCGGGTCCCGAGGGCTCCACCCTGCGCCACCTCCTCGCCCACGCCTCCGGGCTGCCCTTCGAGAAGCACACCCCGCTCCAGCCGGTGGGGCGGCGCCGCATCTACTCCAACACCGGCATCAACGAGGCGGCCCTCCACACGGAGCGCGCCATCCAGATGCCCTTCGCCTCCTGGCTCAAGGAGACCATCTGCCGCCCCCTCGGCATGGACACCGCGGAGCTGTGGGGGCTGCCCTCCCACCAGATGCGCGGCTCCGCGATCGACCTGGCCGAGTTCGCCCGCGCCGTCCTGAACGGCCTCATGCTGGAGCCGGCCACCTTCAAGGAGGCCACCACCCCGGTGTTCCCCGAGCTCACGGGTGTCACCCCCGGCTACGGACGCCAGGGGGAGAACACGTGGGGCCTCGGCTTCGAGATCCGCTCCCACAAGGAGCCCCACTGGACGGGCCACAACAACTCCCCGCGCACGTTCGGGCACTTCGGATGGGCGGGCTCGTTCCTCTGGGTGGACCCGCGCGCCAGCCTCGCCACCGTCTTCCTGGGCGCCCAGCCGTTCAGCGAGACCCACATCAACATCTGGCCCGACCTCTCCGACCGGATCCTTGCCACCTACTCGGCGCTGGACTGAGCGGGACGCCCGAGGGGGTCGAGGCGCGCCGGCGGGGATCGAGGCGCGCCAGCGGCGATCGGGGCGCGCCGGCGGGGATCGAGGCGCGCCCGCAGGGGCCCGAGGCGCCGGCAGAAGGTTCGCGTGGCGCCGGCGGGCACTAGTCCATGAGCGGGACGTCGATGGTCTGCACCTGGGAGGTTCCGTCCGGGAGTACGAGGTTGTAGGACAGGGTGCCCCCCAGCTCGCCCTCCGGGAAGTAGAACATGTAGCTCCGCCCGCCGTGGCCGATCTGCTCGTAGCCCACCCACCAGCCGGGATCGATCACTAACTCGGTGCCGTCCGGGTTCGTGTAGCGGGCGGGGTCGGGGGTCTGGAGCGGGCCGTCGGTGAAGTTGCTGACCCCGGCCACCACCACCAGGGCCAGCGCGTCGTTCACGTACGCGGAGATGAGGCTCAGGTGGACCCCGCCGTCGTCGGCAGGCCAGCCCGGACTGATGCTGAGGCGCTCGGCCACGGGTCCCGCGGCGCTGGAGAACGCGCTCACCCGCCCGGAGGGACCCACCTCGAAGTCGTGGTACTGGAACGCCCCATAGTCGTCTGTCGCGTCAACGGTGCGGGAGAGCCGGTCCCCTCCCACCACGGAGGCCGGGACAAGGTTCCATCCCTCGGATTCCGCGACCGCGTCCTGGTAGGCCGTCTGGTGGAAGAGGTAGCCCATGGCAGGGGAGTTCGGTTCTGCGTACTGCTCGGCTCCCGTGAAGTCGTCCGAGAGGTGCGCCTCCACGTACGCCATCACGTTCTCCCAGTCGGCTTCGGAGATCTCCTCGCCCGTGGGCTCCGGGACGCCATCACCCCCGGGGCCGGTGGGCTCCCCGCCGCCGGGTCCGCCGGGCTCCCCGCCGCCTGTTCCGCCGGGTTGCCCGCCCCCTGGTGTTGGGAGCTCCTGGCCGCCGGAGGTGGGCGGCGGCGTGGTCTCGACCGGGGCCGTGGGCTCGGGTAGCGGAGTGGGCGGGGTGGTGGCCGCCTGGGAGGTCCTGCCGGTGGGAACCACCACGGGCCCCTCATCCGCGCAGGCGCCCACGCCCAGCGCCACCGCGGCTGACGCGAGGATCACGATGACACGGCGACCTGCACGGATCCGGGTACTGTCCACACCTGGAACCTAGGCGAGTCCCTGCCCGGATTCCAGTACATCCCGGGCTCCCCACTGCACCCGGGGCGTCCGGGCCGCTTGGGCCGCGTGGGCTTCCCGCCCCGCGCCCCCGGCCGCTGAAGCCGCGCGCGATCGCGCCTCCCTACTCGATCACCACCAGCAGGTCCCCGCCCTCCACGGGGCTGGTCCCCGCGAGTACCACGCGTTTCACGGTGCCAGCCACGGGCGTGGAGATCGCGGCCTCCATCTTCATTGCCTCGATGGTGGCCACGCCGGCACCCGCCTCCACGGCATCGCCCTCGGCCACGGTCACGGTCACGGCGCCCGCGAAGGGCGCGGCCACGTGCCCCTTCACCGACGGGTCGGCCTTCTCCGCCACCTTCGCGGTGGACTCCACCGAGAGGTCGCGGACCTGCACCTGCCGCGGCTGCCCGTTCATGGTCACCATGACGGTGCGCATGCCCTTCTCATCCGCATCCCCGAGCCCCTGGTAGGTCACCAGCAGCCGCACGCCCCGCCCCAGAGAGATCACGTGCTCGTGGTCCTTCGTCAGCCCGTAGAGGTAGTCGCGCGTGTGCAGCACGGAGACGTCGCCGTAGCTCGCCAGCGCGTTCTCGTAGTCCTTGGTCGGTCCGGCGAACAGGAGCCGGTTGAGCGTCGCCCTGCGCGTCCTGCTCTCCGACGACGACGAGATCGCCTCCTCGTCCTCGGGTGCCAGTTCCGTCTCGCTCGGCTTTACGGCCCGTCCAGCGAGCGCCTTGGTCCGGAACGGCTCGGGCCACCCGCCGGGCGGGTCCCCGAGCTCCCCGGAGAGGAACTGGATCACGGACGCCGGGATGTCATAGGCCCGCGGGTTCTCCTCGAAGTCGTCCGGATCGATGTTCTGGCCTACGAGAGCGAGGGCGAGGTCGCCCACCACCTTGGAGGAGGGGGTCACCTTGACGATGTTGCCGAGGATCCGGTTGGCGGCCGCGTACATGTCCTCGATGGCCTCGAACCGTTCCCCGAGGCCCAGTGCGATCGCCTGCTGGCGCAGGTTGGACAGCTGCCCGCCGGGGATCTCGTGGTGGT
>CAZTOM010000260.1:0-3415 GCA_964615555.1 uncultured Actinomycetaceae bacterium | reverse complement strand
CGGGCGGGCCGCCCTTTCGGGCCTGGAAGCTCACGGATGCCGTCTCGTTCTCGTGGGAGATCTCGACGGTCTGGGCCGTCTCACCGTCGACCCGCATCGGGCCGGTGGCGCTGGCGGTGACCGTGTACACGCCCGCCGGGAGCCCGGTGAAGGTGTAGGTGTCCGTGGGCACCACCTGCGCGGTGGCGACCACGATCCCGTCCTCATCCGTGACCGTGAGGGTGACCGGGTGGATCTTCCCGTTCCCGTCGGTCAGCGTGACCGTGGCCTCGACAGTGCCATCCACCGGATAGCAGTCGGCTGCCTTCTCGATGGAGACACGGGTGTCCTCGAGGACCACGCCGCCACGGATGATCACTGCGGTGGCCGACTCCCAGTCCGGCTTGGGGCCCGACCACCAACCGGCGTCCGTCACGGTGACGATGGTGTACTGGGCGTTCCCGCCACCCCAGATCCCGTCCATGCGGAGCTGGTCGCCGCGCTTGTAGTCAGCGACGTTGAAGCCGAAGGAGTCGCAGCTCTGGTAGGACGTGATCACGGTGTTGTAGCAGGAGTCGTCCTTCTCGATGGAGACGCGGGTCTCCTCGAGCGCGACGCCGTCGCGGATGATCACCGCGGTGGCCGACTCCCAGTCCGGCTTGGGGCCCGACCACCAGTCCGCCGCGTTGACGATGGTGTTCTGCGGGCCGCCGCCCCAGACACCGTCGACGCGGAGTTGGTCCCCCGGGAGCGCGTTCGCGACATTGAAGCCGAAGGAGTCGCACCGCTGGTAGGAGGTGATTACCACCGGCTCTGCGGGCTGCTCGGTAAAGGTGATGTTGAGGCCCACCTTCATCGGGTCGTGGTCCGAGGAGCGGTACAGGTCAGGACGGTAGAGGTCCTTCACGTTGTAGTTGTACCGCGAGTACTCGAGCGCGAGCGCCTCCACCGAGTTGATGTTCCACACCGTCGCGCCGGTGACCATCTCCAGCGCCGCCTCGTTGGCGAGGATGTGGTCGAGGGAACCCACCATGCCGCCGAACACGTACGTCTCCGTGGTGTCGAAGGCGGTACCGAGGTTGGTGTAACCGGCGCTGTAGAGAACCTGCATCGGGTCCTCTGCGGAGTACGCATTGAAGTCTCCCATCAGGAAGACGGGCATATCGCCGTACTCGGCCTCCGCCCATGCCACCAGCGCGGTGGCCTGGGCGATGCGGTCCGGGTTGGCGTTGCCCTGCCCGGTGCCGTCATCGTCTCCCGAGCCCTTGGACTTGAAGTGGTTGACGATCGTCACGAACGTCTCGCCGTCCCACTGGTTCGTCTCCACGTTGATCGCCCGCCACGCTTGCGCGAGGGGTTCGCGCGCGTTGTGGAACGCGGGATCGTCCAGGAGGATCTGGGACTCGCCCACCGGGGAGACCGCATCCACCTGGTAGATGTACGCCACCCGGATCACGTCCTCGTCAGCCGGGAACTCGGCCGGGCTGTCAACGTAGGCCCAGCGCATCTCGCCGGCGTCGTCGTTGAGGGCGTCAGTCAGGACGGACAGAGCGTAGTCGCGATCCCCGCCCCACGAGGTGGAGGTCTCGATCTCTTCGAGTGCCACGATGTCGGCGTCGAGGGCATTGATCGCCTTGACGATCTTCACTTCCTGGCGCTCGAAGTTGGCCTCGTCGTACGCTCCACGAACGTCGCACCAGTTGGTGGTTGTTGGGTTGCCGTGGCGGTCCGGATAGTAGCCGCAACCCTCCTCGTCGACGCCCAGGTTGACGAAGTAGTTCAACACGTTGAACGAGGCGATCGAGATGTCACCGCCTACGTCTGCCGGCGCAGCCGTGCGAGTGTTCTCGCCCAGATCGATCGGGCCAGACGAGCCGTCCCGGAGCTCGTAGGTGGGCTGGTAGGACCACGCGTCGTACCGGTAGTCCAGGATCACCGGCTCCGTGAAGGTGACGTGGTCGTAGACCCGGAGGTCTCCCTCAGCGGTCACGTACGGCAGCGGAATCTCGTGGTTCGTACCGCTCGTGTAGTTGAAGGACTGGCCGTCATCGAGGATCACACCACGGGCGAAGTTGTCGGCCTCGACCGCTGCGAACTGGTCCGGCTGCGTCACGGGATTGAACAGTTCGCCCGGCTGGATGAGGGGCTCGGTGCCGTAGGCGAGGCCCACGCTGCCGTAACGGTTCGTGTCGTAATTGTTGGAGACGGTGTAGGTCCCGGTCGGCATCACGAGCATGCCCTCGAGGGCCTCGCGCTCGGCCTCGGTGGCCGGGTACTCGAGTTCGAGCGGCACCACCGCCGCGACCTCCTCGTCGAGGACCGTCCACGTGGGGTTCCCGGAGATCTGGGTGAGGGTGAAGTACTCCCCGGCAGTGCCGGTGACCTCGATGTAGTCGCCCACCTCGACGGCCTGGGCAAGTGCGCGGCTGTACACGAAGATGCCCTGGGATGCGCCGAGGCTCAGGTCCGGCTCACCCGGCTCCTGCAGGTAGATGCCCGCGAAGCCGTCGATCGGGTACGTCGCCGTCACCACGCCGCGCGTGGTCACAAGTTGGCCGTCATAGGGGGTGGTATCCCCGGTGCCCTGGATCTCGTGGATCTCGAGGAACTCGGGATCCGTGGGATCTTCCGGGTCCTCAGGAGTGGTGCCGCCCGAGTTCTGCGGGCTGGGCGCGCCGACTGTGAAGTCCGCGAAATTGTTGTCCGTGTCCGTTCCGAACTCGTCTCGCGAGGCAGACGTGGTGTTCGAGAGCGGCGCCGTGGGAGCGGTCTCGTAGCGTGTCGCGGATCCAAATCCCACCAGGTCAACGATCGAACCGTCGCCAGAACGGAGTTCGACGATCCCATTGCTCGCTGCGATCGTCATTCCGGCGATCGAGAGATCTGGTGCGGGGAGGGCGGTGGTTCCACCAGCGCCGGGCGCTGCCTGAATCAGGTAGTAGCCCCCCGGCTCAATGGTGCCCTCGAGAACTGCAACGTTGGTGTTGGCACCACCGGAAGCGGAGAAGTACTGCACCACGTAGCCGTCGATCACGATCGGCGCGTCGGAGGTGTTACGGAGCTCCACGAAATCGTGCGTGTAAACCGCGCCGGAGTTTCCGCCTCCGCCGTACACCTCGTTGATCACAAGACCGGTGCGACCCTCTGCGGGAGGCTCGGTTTCGCACACTTCGTCGGTGAAGGTGTGGGTCCAGCTCGTGGTGGCACCATCCGCGATCACGTAGCCGTCCGCGGCCGTGGCAGTGACGGTGACCGTTCCGGTGCCGGCGTGCGTCCCGGCTCCAAGCACGGTGCCGTCCGCGAGTGCGTAGACCAGTCCAGTGGTACCCGGAACCGTGTAGGTGTCATTCTCGATCCCGCACTGCTCGTTGAAGGTCACGGCGTCCGGAGTGACCACGGTGGGATCCGGATCCACGGGGCCGTCCCCACCCGAGCC
>CAZTOM010000259.1:0-3430 GCA_964615555.1 uncultured Actinomycetaceae bacterium | reverse complement strand
GCGGCGTCATCGGCCAGCCGCTCCTGCTCCTCGCCGAGCGCCTCCAGCTCCTCGCGCGTGAGGATGTGCCGGTCCACGTCCGACTCATTCGCCGCGAACCGCGCTACCGCCACCGTGGAGAGGAATCCCACGAGCGCGAGCGCCACGATGATCGAGAGCAGGTCCGTGCGCTCCAGCAGCACCATGAACACGGCGGTGAACCCGATCAGCCCCGCCGTCACGATGTCCACCGAGACGGCCCGGTCCAGCATGGACGGGCCCTTCTCGATCCGTACCAGCACCACGGCCGTGGCGGCCACGAGGACCACCAGGCACGTCACGTACACCCACGTCATGTGCGGCCCCCGTCCCAGCCCGACGACGGCCCCTCGCCCGGCCCCGTGCGTCGCCGGAGCTGGTCCCGCCGTCCGTCCAGCACGAGGCCGGACTTGGGGTGGCGCTTGCGGCCATCGGGCATGCGGTCGTGGGCCTCGAGCCACCCGGGCACGTTGCCGGTGCCCTCGCGCCAGCCGGGCTTGTAGCCAGCGTCCGCGAGCTCGGCCTGGGTGGCGAAGGCACGCAGGAGGCGCTCCTCCTGCCGGAGCACGGTGGTGCGGAAGTTGTCCAGGTACTTGTCCCCGCCCTTGGCCGGGATGTCGAAGACGTGGAGGTAGATGACGCCCGTGAGCCGGTGGGTGTTGATGGCCACCGAGCCGGGGATGAGCGTGGTCATGGCCGCCGTGGTGGCGAGGATGAAATCGGAGTGGCTGCGCAACTGCACGCGGATCACCGCGGAGCGGGGGGTGCCGGGCCGCAGTGCCACCATGGCCACGCGGAAGCCGGAGGAGACCACATCGAACGCGAACCGGGCCACGAGCATGATGAACCCGAGCGGCCGGAAGCGGTTGAGGCCACCCACGTTTGGCAGCGGGAAGATCACGGAGACCACGAACGCGATCAGGATGCCGTTCACGATGTTCCCGAGCGAGATCTCGCCCCACAGGAATACCCACACCATCGTCAGCCACACGAACATGACGAGGGAGGGAAGGCGTTCACGGAACCTCATGGGCCCTCCTCCCCCTCGGTGCCCCCGGCCCACGGGTCCTGGTAGACGGTGGGCGGGGTGCCGCCGTCGGGAAGGACGGCAGACATGTACGGGACGCGCGCCCGCAGGTCCACGGCGGCGCGCTGGGTGTACTGCATGAGGGGGCCGGCGCCCACGGCGAGCGCGAGGGAGAAGGCCACGAGCGCGCCGGCGGAGCCGACCATGGCGAGGGGGATGCGGCGGGGCTCGGGCGGGTCCTCGGCCTCCTGCCAGAACGCCATGTTCCACGCGCGGGTCATGGCGTAGAGCGTGAGGAGGGAGGTGATGAGGCCGGCGGCCACCACGGCCCACGCGAGGGCGGTGCCGTGGTCCGCGGAGGCCTTGATGAGGGCGGCCTTGCCCAGGAAGCCGGTCATGGGCGGGATGCCGGCCAGGTTGAGGGCCGGGACCAGGTAGAGGGCCGCGAGCATCGGGGAGAGGCGCAGGAGCGAGCCGAGCCGGGTGAGCGAGGTGGTGCCGGACATGCGCTCCATCACGCCCGCCACCAGGAAGAGCGCGGTCTGGGCGGTGATGTGGTGGGCCACGTAGAAGATGGCGGCGCCGAGCCCGAGCGGGGTGGCCAGGGCCACGCCCCACACCATGAACCCGATGTGGGAGACGAGGGTGAAGGAGAGGAGACGCTTCACATCGTCCTGGGCCACCGCGCCGAGGATGCCCACCACCATGGTCACGGACGCGATGATCAGCAGCAGTGCGTTGAGGTCCCCGCCGGGGAAGAGGAGCACCTCCGTACGGATGATCGCGTACACACCCACCTTGGTGAGCAGGCCCGCGAACACGGCGGTGACCGGGGCGGGGGCGGTGGGGTAGGAATCGGGCAGCCAGGCGGAGAGCGGGAACACGGCCGCCTTGATGCCGAACGCCACCAGGAGGAGGAGGTGGAGGGTGGTCTTGAGGCCCGGATCGAGCTCGGGGAGGCGCTCGGCCAGGTGGGCCATGTTGACGGTGCCGGTGGCGCCGTAGATGAGCGCGATCGCGAGCAGGAAGATCACCGAGGAGAGCAGGGAGACCACGATGTAGATGGTTCCCGCGCGCATCCGGTCACGGGTTCCTCCGAGCGTGATCAGCACGAAGCTCGCGAACAGCAGGATCTCGAAACCCACGTAGAGGTTGAACAGGTCACCCGCCAGGAAGGCGTTGGAGACGCCGGCGGACAGGATGAGGAACGTGGGGTGGAAGACGGTGACGGGTGCGCCCTCACCGGCCTCGTCCACGCGCTGCGCCGTGGAGTAGATGAGCACCGCGAGGGTCACCGCCACGGAGACCACCAGCATGAGGGCGGAGAGCCGGTCCACCACCAACGCGATGCCGAGCGGTGGGGCCCAGCCGGCCACGGCGGCCACCACGGGGCCCTGGTCCACGGCCACGAACAGGACGATCGCCACACCGAGCGTGATGGCGAGCGCCCCCACGGCCACGATGCGCTGGATGTTGGGCCGCTGCCCGAAGATCAGGGAGATACCGGCGCCCAGGAACGGGATCAGGATCGGGAAGGGAACGAGCCAGCTCATGTGCGCTCACCGCCCTCGTCCTCGTCCTCGGCACGGGTGGCGTGCTCCTCGCGGTCCGTGCCGGGGGCGGTGTGGCCGCCGGCCTCGCGGCTCTCCTGGGTGGGTTCCAGCCCGGCGTCCTGGGCCCGCTCCGCCGGGTCCTCGCGCTCCTCCGGGAGCGGTCCGCCGGCGGGAACGAGCTCCCGCTCTGGATCCGTTGCTGTCTCGTCCACCATCGCGGCCGCGTCCTCCTCGAGCGTGGCACCCGAATCGTCCGTGACCCGCTCCTCCACCTGGTCCAGGGCGGCGCGGCGGGCGAGCCTGCGGTCCTCCAGATCGTCCTGCACCTCGTCATGGCCGTTGAGCTGCCACGAGCGGTAGGCCATGGCGAGCACGAACGCGATGGTGCCAAGCGTGATCACGATGGCCGTGAGCATGAACGCCTGCGGGAGCGGGTCCACCATGCCCACCTCGTTCTCCGGGGCGTTCAGGGGTGGGCGCCCCATGGAGCCGCCGGCCACGAGGAAGAGGATGTTCACGCCGTTGGAGGCGATCGAGACGCCCAGGATGATGCGCGTGAGCGAGCGCTCCAGCAGGAGGTACACGCCCACGCCCACGAGCACGCCCGCGAGGATGATGAGGGTCAGGGTGGGGTTGGAGACGTCCGTGTTCATCACTCACCCGCCCCCTCGATGCCGCGGCGCGGGTGCCGAGGCACCTGGCCGATCGTTGCGCCGGTGTCCTCGAGGCCGTCGTTGAAGCCGGGGTCCTCGTCCAGATCGTCCGTCATTCCCTCGAGCTCCCCGTGGCGGTCGATCTCCGCGCCGAAGGAGCGCAGGAGGTCCAGGACCAG
>CAZTOM010000258.1:0-3450 GCA_964615555.1 uncultured Actinomycetaceae bacterium | reverse complement strand
GGCCGCTCGAGGCCGTGTCCACCATGGCCCGGATCATCGAGACCACCGAGGAGGGCGGCGGGGACCGGATCGCCCCCATGGGAGGGGCACCCCACACCCGCGGTGGTGTGATCACGAAGGCCGCCTCGGACATCGCGGAGATGCTCGAGGTGAAGTACCTGGTCACGTTCACCCAGTCCGGTGACACGGCCCGGCGGATGTCCCGCCTGCGCTCCCCGATCCCACTGCTGGCGTTCACCCCGCTGGAGTCCACGCGCCGCCACCTCGCCTTCTCCTGGGGCGTGCAGACCTACCTGGCACCCGAGGTGGCCCACACCGACGACATGGTGGACCAGGTGGAATACCGCCTCCGGGAGAACCGTTTGGCCCAAGAGGGCGAGCGGGTGGTGATCGTGGCCGGCATGCCCCCGGGCGTGGTGGGGACCACCAACTCCATCCGCATCCACAAGGTGGGGGAGATCAACCGCTCGCGGCGGCGTTAGATAGCCCACAGCGGCAAGGCCTGCAACTATGCCCGGTTGTAGGCTTGTCCCCGCGGCTCCTGTGGTGGAATTGGCAGACACACCGCACTCAAAATGCGGCGCCGAGAGGCATGCGGGTTCGAGTCCCGCCGGGAGCACTGGAAGGAAGGAACGGCTATGAGTGCCAAGGAATCCCACGAGGCCACCAAGCGTCGCGTTGTGGTTGCTGAGGACGAGCCCCTGATCAGGCTGGACATCGTCGAGTCCCTCACGGACGCCGGATACGAGGTAGTGGGGGAGGCCGGCGACGGCGAGACCGCCGTGCGCCTGGTGGAGGAGCTCACCCCCGACGTGGTGGTGATGGACGTCAAGATGCCCGAGATGGACGGCATCACCGCGGCGGAGAAGATCATGGAGTCGCGCACCTGCGCGGTGGTCATGCTCACCGCCTTCTCGCAGCGCGAGCTCGTGGAGCGGGCCTCCGAGGCCGGCGCCATGGCCTACTTGGTCAAGCCCTTCACCCCCTCTGACCTGCTTCCCGCCCTCGAGATCGCGATCTCCCGGTTCAACGAGATCGTCTCCCTCGAGTCCGAGATCACGGACATGACCGAGCGCTTCGAGACCCGCAAGCGGGTGGACCGCGCGAAGGGCCTCCTCCAGTCCAAGATGGGCCTGACCGAACCCGAGGCGTTCCGCTGGATCCAGAAGACCTCCATGGACCGCCGCCTCACCATGCGCGAGGTGGCCGACGCCGTGATCGAGCAGGTGGGCGCAGCCGAGTAGGTCAGGTGGCGAGCGCGTCCGGTAGGCCGTCAGGACGGGGCCGGAGCGCGCAGCTGAGCCGGGCGGTGCAGATGCGGCGCGCGTTCTCGTCGTGGATGTCGATCTGGTAGGTGGCCGTGGAGCGGCCCTCGTACAGGGGCGTGCAGGTGGCGGTTACGTACCCCGCGGTGGCGGGCCGGTGGTGGGTGGCCGAGACCTCCGTGCCGAAGGCCACCTTCGGGTGGGCGGCGAGGTTCGCGACGATCGAGCCGAGGGACTCCGCGAGCACCACCGAGGCGCCACCGTGCAGCATCCCGAACGGCTGGGTGTTTCCCTCCACCGGCATCCGCGCCCGCCCGTAGCCCGGCCGCATCTCCAGGTACTCGATCCCCATGGCGACGTCCAAGGCTCCGCGCCGCTCGTTGAGGGTGGCGGCGTAGTCCTGCTCGTGTGTGTCGGTCATGCCATCTAGGGTGGCACCTGTGAGCAACGACGCGCGACTCCTCCTGATCGACGGACACTCGATGGCCTTCCGGGCCTTCTTCGCCCTACCGGTGGAGAACTTCACCACGGGCACCGGCCAGTCCACGAACGCCATCCACGGATTCCTCTCCATGCTGCTGCGGCTGCTGGAGAACGAGGCGCCCACCCACATCGCCGTCGCGTTCGATGAGGGGGCCACCACGTTCCGCACCGAGGAGTACGCGGAGTACAAGGCCGGGCGCGAGGAGACGCCCCAGCCGTTCAAGGGCCAGGTGCCGCTCATCCGGGAGATGCTGAAGGCGCTCGGGATCCGCGAGATCTCGCGGGAGAACTTCGAGGCGGACGACATCCTCGCCACGCTCGCCACCCACGGCGCCGCGGACGGCATGGAGGTGCTGGTGGCCTCCGGCGACCGGGACACCTTCCAGCTCGTGACCGACGATGTGACCGTGCTCTACCCGGTCCAGGGCGTCACCGTGCTCAACCGCATGACGCCGGCCGCCGTGCAGGACAAGTACGGCGTCCCACCCCACCGCTACCCGGAGCTCGCCGCCCTCACCGGGGAGAGCGCGGACAACCTCCCCGGTGTGCCCGGCGTGGGTCCCGGCTTCGCCTCGAAGTGGATCAACCAGTTCGACGGCCTGGACAACGTGATCGCCCGGGCGGACGAGATCGGCGGGAAGAAGGGGGAAGCGCTGCGCGCCCATATCCCCGATGTGCTGCGCAACCGCCGGCTCAACCACCTGCTGACGGACATGGACCTCGGGGTGGAACCGCGCGACCTCACCATCACCGGTGGCGACCGCGAGGCCATCCGCGCACTGTGCGACACCCTCGAGTTCAACACCCTGCGCGACCGGCTCCTCGCCGTGGTCCCCGTGGACGGGGAGGCGGCGGCCCAGGCCCAGGGCGTGGAGCGGGAGGTGGCGGCCGATGCCGGGGCGTGGCTGGCCGGCGCCACCAGCCGGATCGCGCTGGACGTGGTCTCCGAGCCGGGCGTGCGCGGCGCGGCCACCCTGCTCGGGGCAGCCGACCAGACGACGGCGGGTGCCGTGGACCTCGAGGCCGCCCCGGCCCCGGAGGTGGCCGCTTGGCTCGCCTCCGATGCCCCCAAGTCCCTCCACGGTGCGAAGGCGGCGTGGCACCACCTGCGGGCGGCCGGACTGGACCTCCAGGGCGTCACCTTTGACACCGAGCTCGCCTCCTACCTGTGCTTCCCCGGCCAGCGCACCTACGCGCTGCCGGAGATGCTCGCCCGCCTGCTGGGCCGCGAGGTGGGAGCCAGTGAGCCGAGCGGGCAGGGCACCCTGGACCTCGAGGGACTCACCGATGTGGAGGGGGAGGCCCGGGAGCGGGCCGCCGCCATCGCGGACCTCACGGACCTGCTGGAGCAGGAACTGGAGAAGCGGGGTGCGAGCGCCCTGCTGGTGGACCTCGAACTGCCCGTCCAGAAGAGCCTCGAGCAGATGGAGCACGTGGGCATCGCGGTGGACGATGAGCACCTCGCATCCCTGGAGAAGGAGTTCGACGCCCGCGTCACCCAGGCGGCCCGCGACGCCTACGCCGCCGCCGGCCGGGAGTTGAACCTCTCCAGCCCCAAGCAGTTACAGGAGGTCCTGTTCGACGAGCTCGGCATGCCGAAGACCCGGCGCACCAAGACCGGCTACACCACGGACGCCGAAGCGCTCGGGGACCTGCTCGAGCAGACCCAGCACCCCTTCCTGCAGCACCTGCTGGTGCACCG
>CAZTOM010000257.1:0-3450 GCA_964615555.1 uncultured Actinomycetaceae bacterium | reverse complement strand
GCCCCGACCGGATTCGAACCGGCGCCGCCGCCTTGAGAGGGCGGTGTCCTAGGCCACTAGACGACGGGGCCTTGGCAGCGAACAGAAACGTTACCCGTTCCTGCGTTTCCGCTACAACCCGCGAGAACGTGACGTTCGTCGCGCGTTGGCTGGGGTACCAGGACTCGAACCTAGAATGACGGAACCAGAATCCGTTGTGTTGCCAATTACACCATACCCCAAGGGGGTACCCGGCCTACCGGCCGTTGCACCAGTCGTCTACTTTACCCGACCGCTCCGGGAGGACCCAACCAGAACACATGGTCAGGTGCCACTTTCAGGGGTGATCTCCGTTACCATCTGAGCGGTACACCGATCAGGAAAGCAATGCGACCCTCCTCTTCCCGCCCGCAGCCCGCGCGCACCGCCCGCCCGCAGTCCGCCCCAACGCCGGGCACCGCGGCGCGCACCGCGCGCACCGTCACCATTGCCACCGCGGCCGCCGCGTTCGCGCTCGCGCTCTCCTCGTGCACCACCTCGGTCCCGCCCACCCCGGAGACCACGGAGCCGGAGCCCAGCCCCACCCCCGAGATCGGCGATCCGGTCCCCCTCGACTCCTTCGACCTCACCGGCCTCACCGAGCTCGGCTACGTGCACAACCCCGATCTGCTCTCGGAGAACCTCACCCAGTGGCAGTCCCCCGGCTGCAAGGTGCAGGCGCTCGTGGCCCCCACGCCCGGTTCCGGTGACGACGCCGCCGATTCCAGTGCCGCCTTCGGCATGCTCGGCCCCGAGTTCCAGGACCTCGAGGAGAACGGCTGGGTCCGCCTGCCCCTCACGGAGGGCGGCACCCTCACCATGTCCGTGCGCACCGGCACGTTCGACATGAACGGCACCCTCGTCCCCGTGGACATCGCCGCCCGCTCCGTGGGTGAGGTGCACACCCTCTTCGTGATCACCCACACCTGCTCCGAGGACGCGCCGAACCCCACCACGCTCGAGGACGTCATCCCGCGCATCATCCTGAACGGCGTCCTCAACCCGGACGCCTGACCGCTGCGGCGCACCTGGCCCAGTCAGCTACCTGACGACGACGGCGCCCCACCAGGCCCCGCCCGTCACCTCCCGCCGCGCTACTTCTTCTTCTGCTGCGCCGCGCGCTCCTGGGCGCGCTGGATCGCGGCCCACTCATCCCGCAGGCCCACGGTGCGGTGGAAGAGCATCGGGGTGTCCGGGTCGAGCGCGAAGTACCCGAGGCGCTCGAACTGCACCACCTGGCCGGGCTCCACGTCCTCCAGGGAGGCCTCCACCTTGGCCTCGCGCACCTGGCGGGAATCGGGATTCAGGTCATCGAGGGCCTCGCCCGTCCGCGCGCCCGGCACCTCGGCATCGAAGAGGCGGTCGTAGAGGTACACGGTGGCGTCCACGGCGTGCGGGGCGGAGACCCAGTGCATGGTGGACTTCACCCGCCGGCCGTCGGGCGCGTTGCCACCCCTGGTCTCCGGGTCGTAGGTGGCGAGCACCTCCACCACGTTGCCCTCCTCGTCCTTCACCACGTCCGTGGCGGTGATGAAGTACGCGCCACGCAACCGGACCTCGCGCCCGGGTGAGAGGCGGAAGTACTTGGGCGGGGGGACCTCCTCGAAGTCCTCGCGCTCGATGAAGAGCGAGCCCGTAAACGGAACGGAACGGACGCCGTCGGCGGGATTCTCGGGATTGTTGACCAACTCGACGTACTCGACCTCAGGCGAGCCGCCGTCGTCGACGGGCCAGTTGGTGATGGTGAGCCGGAGCGGGTCCAGGACGGCCATGCGGCGCTGGGCGGTCTCGTTGAGCTGGCGGCGCACCACGGCCTCGAACGCCTCGAAGGCGTGGCGGGCGTTGGTGCGGGAGTTGCCGATCTCGTGGAGGAACTCCTTGATCGCGGAGGCGGGATAGCCGCGGCGGCGCATGCCGCGCAGGGTGGGCATGCGCGGATCGTCCCAGCCGTCCACCACGCCGTCGTCCACGAGCTTCTTCAGGCGCCGCTTGGAGGTGACCGTGTAGGTGAACTCGAGGCGGGCGAACTCGATCTGCTTCGGCTGGTCGTACGGGAGCGGGAGGTGCTCCAGGAACCAGTCGTAGAGGGGGCGGTGCGCATCGAACTCGAGCGTGCACATGGAGTGCGTGACGCCCTCGATCGCGTCCGACTGCCCGTGCGCCCAGTCGTAGGTGGGGTAGATGACCCACTCGTCGCCGGTGTTGTGGTGGTGGGCGTGGCGGATGCGGTACATGACGGGATCGCGCATCCACATGTTGTCATCGCTCATATCGATCTTGGCGCGCAGCGCCATCGCGCCGTCCGGGAACTCCCCCGCCCTCATGCGGCGCAGCAGGTCCAGCGATTCCGCCGGCGGGCGGTCCCGGTATGGGGACTCCACGCCGGGCGCGCCGTAGCCGCCGCGCTGCTGGGAGATGGTCTCCGCGCTCTGCTCGTCCACGTACGCGAGGCCCTGGGTGACGAGGTACTCGGCCCATTCGTAGAGCTGGGAGAAGTAGTCCGAGGCGTGCAGCACCTCCGCCGGCTCGAACCCGAGCCACGCGATGTCCTCCACGATCGCGTCCACGTACTCCACGTCCTCCGATTCCGGGTTCGTGTCATCGAGGCGCAGCTTGCAGATCCCACCGAAGTCCCGCGCCACCCCGAAGTCCTGGAAGATCGCCTTCGCGTGCCCAATGTGCAGGTAGCCGTTCGGCTCCGGGGGGAAGCGGGTCTGGACGCGGTCGTAGGTGCCCTCGGCGAGGTCCTGGCGCACGATCTCGCGGACGAAGTCGCTGGCGCCGGTGTGGGTCTCGGGGGTAGTCATGTCCCTCAAGTTAGCACCGTTGGCGCGGGGTTCCGTCTCCCGGTCCGTTGCCCGCCTCGTCGGCCCCTCTCGTCCGTCCCGCTCGTCCGTCCCTCTCGTCCGCCCCTCTCGTCCGCCCCCCTCGTCCGCCCCCCTCGTCCGCCCCTCTCGTCCGCCCCCCTCGTCCGCCCCCATCGTCCGCCGACGGCGCCCCCGCCCGTCTCGCCGCCTCACCCTGCCCCGGGTCTGGGTGGCGTCACGAGCTCCCGCCGGGCCGGTCGCCTCACCCTGCCCCGGGTCGGGGTGGCGTGCGGGATGAGGAGGTTCCGCCGTCGGCGGGAGTCTAGGCGGCCGAGGTACCAAAGCGGGCGACGAGGTGCCACACGTACTTGAGCAGTTGCGGTTCGTGGGTGCGGGCATTTGCGGCAGCGCCGATGGTGCGGGCATTTGCGGCAGCACCGATGGTGCGGGCGTCCAGGAGGCCGTCGCGGGCCATCGCTGCGCCCACCTCGAGGGCCTCAGGTCCCCGGAAGTGTGGATGGCGGTGCCGTTCGGCGACAGTGAGGACCCGAGTCCCATCAGGGCCGCTCTGGCGATGTGTTCCAGATCATAGTCGTACGATTCGAACATATGTTCGTTCTTGTCA
>CAZTOM010000256.1:0-3496 GCA_964615555.1 uncultured Actinomycetaceae bacterium | reverse complement strand
ACGGCGGGTGCGTCCACGTCGTCGACGGACGAGAGGCCCTCTGCGAGGGTGCGCAGGACCGTCCAGTCCTCGCGGTTGCGCACCGGATCGCCGCCGGCGTCTGCGAGGAGGGCGTGGGTGGCGGCGCGCGTGAGCTCCGGATCGGCCTCGCGCACGATTCCGAGCATGTAGGGCCAGCGCCGGTAGCCCTCGAACAGCCGCGTGGCCTGCTCGGCGAGGGTGCCGCCGTCCTCGTGCGTCCAGCGCAGGAAGGACTCGGCAATCGCATCCACGAGGTCCGCGCGGTTCTCCACGTGGTTGTAGAGCGCCATCGGGCTCACCCCGAGCTGGCGGGCCAGACGCCGCATCGAGAGCGCCTCGTGCCCCTCCTCCCCCAGGACAGCCATCGCACCCCGGACCACCGCATCGCGTGTGAGCGTCATCACAACACCATAATGTACGGCGTACGTCGCGGCTGGGAGGCGCGCCGGGGAGTGTGGCCCGCCAGGCGCCGCGGGACGGGCCCTCTCGTACGGGATGTGGCTGCACACGGCGGCGTGGGGCGTGTGGAGATTCTGTGTGGAGGGAACAATCCGGGCGTTCCGGGCGTTGGACCTGCTGTATAGACGTTTGACGAGAGGTGGGTTAGATGGCCGAGCGTGCGCTGCGAGGAATGACAATGGGGGCCAAGTCGATGGAGTCCGAGGACAACGTCGAGTACGCCCCGCGCTTCATCGCGCACTTCGACTGCCCCAACGGACATGATATCCCGGTCACCTTCGCAGTCGAGGCCGAGGTCCCCAAGATCTGGGAGTGCCCCTCCTGTGCGGAGGAGGCCGTGCTGCGTGACCACGAGAAGCCCGAGCCGGAGAAGCCGGCGCGCGTGCCGCGCACCCACTGGGACATGCTCCTGGAGCGCCGCAGCATCGAGGACCTCGAGGAACTGCTCGAGGAGCGCCTCGAACTGCTCCGATCGGGCCAGCTGCACGCGGACCGGCTCCGCCAGCGCAGCGCCTGAGTGGCTGAGGCGGGCTGACCGCAGGACTACAACGCCGAGGGTGTGGGTTCCCAGAACCTGCACCCTCGGCGTTTTTGCTGCCCGCAGCCCCTGGATGGGCGGGTACCACCGGCGCATGTCCGGCTGAACCTGGATACGTGGCGGGCCGTACCAGGGCAGCCGGGCCGGAACCGCGGTACGGATGGGCCGCCCTACCGTCCTACCGCCCGAGACCCAGCTTCTTCCTCCACCGCTCGAGGCCGAGCTTGGTGGTGCGGCCGAATGACTCCTTGAAGGTGGCCCCGGAGAGCTTCGAGTCCCCCAGCTCCCGCTCCACGAAGGTCACGGGAACCTCCTCGATCGTGCCCCCGAGCTCGTGCACGCGGCGGGCCATCTCGGTCTGGAAGTAGTAGCTCGAGGCCTCCACCGTGTCCAGGCCAATCTCCTCGAGGATCTCGCGGCGGAAGACCCGGTATCCGGCGGTCGCGTCGTTGACGGGCAGGCCGAGCATGAGGCGGATGTAGAGGTTGCCGGCCCGCGAGAGGAGGAGGCGCGAGGCAGGCCAGTTCACGGTGGACCCACCGCGGACGTAGCGCGAGCCAATCACCAGGTCCGGCTGGTCCGGCTCGGCAGCGCGGGACAGGAGGCGGCCGAGCTGCTCGGGGCGGTGCGAGCCGTCCGCGTCCATCTCGGCGAGGTGGGTGTAGTCGCGCTCCAGGCCCCAGGCGAAGGCGGCGAGGTAGGCCTTGCCAAGGCCCTCTTTCCCGGCCCGGTGCATCACGTGGACGCGGGGATCGGCGGCGGCGAGCTCGTCCGCGATCGCTCCGGTGCCGTCCGGGGAGTTGTCATCCGCGATCAGGACGTCCACGTCGTTCCTGCGGGCGCGTCCCACGATCTGGGCGATGTTCTCGGCCTCGTTGTAGGTGGGGATGACCACCAGTACCTTCACTGTTCCTCCTCCTCGCGGCGTGGGCTGGCGAGGGCCGCGGCGAGCCAGGTGGCCGCGATCCCCCACACGATGATCTGTGGCCATCCTCCCATGACGGCGCTGGCAGTGAGGCTGGTGCGCAGCGGGATGGTGGCGCTGCCGTACCACTGGGAGTAGAGCTCGTCACTGGACCCGGCGAGCCACTCCCCGCTCGGCGAGTAGATGGCGGAGACGCCCGTGGTGGCCACCTGGATGGCGGCCCGTCCGTGCTCCACCGCACGGAACCGGGTCATGTCTCGCTGCTGGAAGGCCTCTTGGGTGAACCCAAAGGAGGCGTTGTTCGTGGGGATCACGGTGAACTCGGCGCCGAGGCGGACGTTCTCCCGGATGATCCCGTCGTAGGCCACCTCGAAGCAGATGCCCACACCCAGGTCCACGTCCCGCCCCAGCGAGTCCACCGGGACCACCACCACGCCCGGCTCCGCACCTGCGGCCATGTCCGTGCTGATCCGGTCCACCGCGGAGGACAGGGAGCGGAAGAAGTCCCGCATGGGCATGTACTCACCGAAGGGCACAGGGTGCTGCTTGGCGTAGCCGTCCACCTGGCCGTCCTGCGTCCAGACCAGGAACTCGTTGAAGCGGGTGTCATCCCCCGGGAAGCGCTGGGTGCCGAACACGAGCGGGACCCCGATCGCCGCCTGCGCGGCCACCACGTCCTCCATCACCTCCGGGTGGGTGCGCGGATCGAAATCGGCGGAGGACTCGGGCCACAGCATGACGTCTGCCGTGTTGCCCGCGGCCGCCCACTCCTCGGTGAGGAGGCGGTAGTTGGTGGTGATCTGGGTTCCCTGCGCCTCCCAGGTGGCCTGCCGGGCCGGAACGGAGGCCTGCACCAGCGCCACGTCCAGCGTGCCGTTCTCCGGTTCGTCCGAGGGCAGCGGGAGGAAGGCCGAGCCCACCACCAGCAGCGCCGCAATGCCGGCGGAGACGAACGTGCCCACGGGCCGGTCGTAGCGGGCGGCCATCCCGGCCAGTGCCGCCGCCGCAAACGCCACCGCGAGACCCACCACCACGGTTCCACCCCACGGGGCGAGGGAGAGCAGGGGCCCGCTCACCTGGGAGAACGGAAGGGCACCCCACGGGAATCCCCCGAACGGCACCACACCCCGCAACTGCTCCACCGCCACCCAGAGGAACGCACCGGCCACCGCCTCCCGGCCCACGCTGATCTCGCGGAGTGCCACCACCGAGTACACGAGGCCGAACAGCCCCACGAACAGCGCCTGGAGGAGGCTGAGCGCGAACCACGGCAGCCAGTGCCCGGACACGGAGACGAGCGCCCAGGAGATGTGGGGCCCGAAGAACGCGAAACCCCAGATGGTGCCGAGGGCGAAGGCCCGGCCGGGACGGGCTCCGTGGAGGGTCAGGAACAGCAGTGCGAGGCCCAGGATTGCCGCCCACCACCAGGAGAACTGGGGAAAGGCCGCGTTGGTGAGGATGCCACCCATCCCCGCCACCACGAGCGCGACAGGAAGGGGAAGGGGCTGCATGCGTCCATCCTAAACGGGCCGCCCAGGACCCCACGCCACCGG
>CAZTOM010000255.1:0-3506 GCA_964615555.1 uncultured Actinomycetaceae bacterium | reverse complement strand
GAGCTCCGCCATCACGGCGCGCACCCGCTGTCCCATGGGGCCGATGCAGGCGCCCTTGGCGGTCAGGCCCGGCACCGTGGCACGCACGGCGATCTTGGTGCGGTGGCCGGCCTCCCGGGCGAGCTCCACGATCTCCACGGTCCCGTCCGCCACCTCCGGCGACTCGAGGGCGAAGAGCTTGCGCACCAGGTTCGGGTGGGTGCGCGAGAGGGTGATGTTGGCGCCCCGGGGGCCGCGGGAGACGTCGATCACGTAGGCGCGCAGCCGTTCGCCATGGCCGTAGTGCTCCCCGGGGACCTGCTCCTGGACGGGCAGGACGGCCTCGATCTCGCCGAGGTCCACCATCACGTTCCGGGTGGAGCGGTCGGCCTGGATGACGCCGGCCAGTAGCTCGCCCGCCTTGTCCTTGTAGATCCCGAGGATCTGGGAGTCCTCGGCGTCCCGCAGGCGCTGCATGATCACGGAGCGCGCCGTGTTGGTGGCGATGCGGCCGAAGTCGTCCGGGGTGTCGTCGAACTCGCCGATCGGGTTGTCCTCCTCGTCCACCTCGGTGGCGATCACGGCCACGGTCCCGGCACGGCGGTCGATCTCCACGCGTGCCTGCTCGATGGCACCCGGCCGGCGGTGGTAGGCCACCAGAAGGGCCTCCTCGATCGCTCCGATGAGGGTGGCGAACGGGATCCCCCGTTCGGCCTCGATCGCCCGCAGGGCGTTCATGTCGATGTCCACTGCTACTCCTTCTCAGCGCGCCCGAAGTCCACGATCATATTCGCCCGCGTGATGTCTCTGTACGCGACGGTCTCCTCCCCCAGCACCACGGCATCCTGTGTGGCCTCGGTGACGCGCCCCTCGCGCGCGCCGTCGGCCGTCTCGATGCGGACCAGGCGACCGGTGGCGCGGCGGAAGTGGCGCGGCTCGGTGAGGGGCCGGTCGATCCCCGGGGTGGTGACCTCCAGGGTGTAGGTGCCCGGAATCGGGTCATCCGAGTCGAGGGCGTCGGACACGGCGCGGGTGGCGTCCCCCAGTTGGTCCGAGGTCACGCCGCCGGGGCCGTCCGGGAGGTCCACCACCACCCGGACCACGGAGCGGCGGCCCGCCTGCGTGGTGGTGACGTCCTCCAGCAGGAGTCCCACCGATTCGACCGCAGCTGCCACGGTCTCGCGCAGCCTCTCGATTGGAACACGGCTCATGTACTCCTCCTGCATGTAGTTGTTCGTGCCATCGTAACGCGCACCCCGGGTGTCTCTCACCACGGCGTTGGCGGTGGTGGCACGATGGGCGTGATGAGAACTCCCCGCCCCGCCGCACTGGCGCTCGCCCTCGCCCTCCCCCTCCTTGCGGGGTGCGGGCTGCGGTTGGACGAACCAGACCCCTCCCCCGCCCCGCCCTCGGCCGCAGAGGAGCTGCGCCAGCGCGAGGCGCTCCGGGCGGCCGCGTACGCGGAGTCGGGAGCGGCAGTGGGCGCCGCCGGTGGGGTGCTCGCGGGACACGCCGCGGACCAGCTCGAGGCGCTCGGTGGGGTCTGGGAGCCGTGGCCCCAGGGGGATGGCCCCACGGACCCGGACGGCGTGGCCCTCTACCCCTCCCCGACGGCGGACATCGGCCCGTTCCGCGACGCTGCGGACCTCGTGGACTCCCTTGCCACCACCACTCCCGAGGTCTGCGAGGCGGCGCTCACCGCCCGCGAGGCCGAGGGGGTGGCCCTGTATGGGGCCATCTGCCTCTCCCGCACCTTCGACTGGGACGCACTCGCCCGCGAGGCGGGCGTCCCGGGGCCCATGGCACCCATGCTCCCGGAGCGGGTGGGCACGCAGGATGCGAACCTCGTGCGCACCATCGACGCCGCAGCGTGGGCCGCCGACTACCGGGCGGCCGTGGCGCGTGCAGCCGAGGACGAGACCTGGCGGGTGCTGGAGAACCAGGCCCGCGAGTACCGCGAGCTCGCGCTCGCGATCACGGCTGCCAACGGCTGGACCGGGACCGCGGACGATCCACGGCTCGCCTCCTACGATGCATCCGCCCTGCCGGACGACGACGCGGTGGACGTGGCCTTCGCCCACGCCGCGATCGCGGCGCTGCCGAACTCCACGGACCGCCAGGGCGTGCTGGACATGGCGCTGCACCACGGGCTGCGCGCCCAGCAGGTGGGAGAGGACTTCGGGTCCCTCCCAGGCCTGGACTAGAGGTTCCGCGCCTGCGCAACGGCCGCGGTCACGCGGTCGGCCACGCGGCCCACGGCGCTGTCCACCGGGACCTCGCTGCGTTCGCCGCCGCGGCGGTCGCGTAGCTCCACCACGCCGGTGGCGAGGCCGCGGCCCACCACCACCATGTAGGGCATGCCGAGCAGCTCGGCGTCCGCGAACTTCACGCCGGCGGAGACCTTCACCCGGTCGTCGTAGAGCACCTCCACGCCGCGCTCCTCGAGCTCGGCGGCGATGCGGGCGGCCGCGTCGAAGACCTCCTGGTCCTTCCCGGTCGCGATCACGTGCACGTGGAACGGGGCGACCTGGACAGGCCAGGCCAGCCCGACGTCGTCGTGGCCCTTCTCCGCGACGGCAGCCAGCGCGCGGGTGACGCCGATGCCGTAGCTGCCCATGGTGACCACGCGGGCCTTGCCGTTCTCGTCCAGCACGGTGAGACCGAGGGCCTCGGAGTACTTGCGGCCGAGCTGGAAGACGTGGCCGAGCTCGATCCCGCGGGCGAGCTCGAGCGGCCCGGAACCGTCCGGTGCCGGATCGCCCGCGCGGACCTCGGCGGCCTCGATCACGCCGTCGGCGGTGAAGTCGCGGCCCTTGACGAGGCCGAAGACGTGGGTGTCCGGCTTGTTCGCTCCGGTGATCCACGCGGTGCCGTCCACGATGCGGGGGTCCAGGAGGTAGCGGACGGCGCCGCCCTTCCCCTCCTCGTCCCGGGGCTCGCCGTTCGGACCGAGCACGCCGGGGCCGATGTAGCCGGCCACGAGCTCGGGGTGCTTCTTCAGGTCCTCCTCCGTGGCTGCGGACGGCTCGGCCGGCGCGAGGGCGGCCTCGAGGCGGGCCATGTCCACGTCTCGGTCGCCGGGGACGCCCACCACGAGCACCTCGCGCTCCCCGCCCGGGTGGTTGAGCGCCACCACCACGTTCTTGAGGGTGTCCGCGGCGGACCAGGTGCGGTCCTCGCGCGGGTGGTGCTCATTGGCGAAGGCCACGAGCGTCTCGATGGTCTCGGTGCCCGGGGTGGGAAGCTCCTGGGCGGCGGGCATGGCGGAGGCGTCCACCGCCTCCGGCACGGGGGTGGTTACTGCCTCCACGTTCGCGGCGTACCCGCCCGGGGAGCGGACGAACGTGTCCTCGCCGATCGGGGAGGGGTGCAGGAACTCCTCGGAGCGGGAGCCCCCCATCGCGCCGGACATGGCGGAGACGATCACCACGTCGAGGCCGAGCCGGGCGAACACGCGCTCGTAGGCGGCGCGCTGCGCCTCGTAGGAGGAGGCGAGCCCGTCGTCGTCGAGGTCGAAGGAGTAGGCG
>CAZTOM010000254.1:1338-3517 GCA_964615555.1 uncultured Actinomycetaceae bacterium | reverse complement strand
GCCATGGGCTCCACCTCGTGCAGCAGCCACGGCAGCCAGAAGTTCACGGAGACGATGAGGGTGGGCACCGCCTCCCGGATCTGCCGGACCTTCGCGAGCCGGACGTTGGTCTCCTCGTGGATGGCGAGGTCCAGCGGCTCGGGTGTGGCGGCGAAGTAGTCGCCCGTGTAGGGGTGCAGGTGCACCCACGCGATGTCCGCCTCCCGGTAGTCGGTGGTGAAGCGTACCTCCGGATCCAGCGCGGCGATCTCCTCGCGCAACTCGTCCAGTTGCGCCACGGTGAGGTCCTTCCCGAAGCTCTCCACGTACACGGCCCGCCCTCCGAGCTCGGAGCAGTCCAGCGGGAGCACTCCCCCGTTCTTCAGCAGCACCACACTGCGGCGGTGTGCCTGCGCGGCGGCGGAGCGGTGGGATGGGTCCGCCACGATCCCGTCGGCCACCTCGGGGTCCGCATAGGGGTCCTCGAACAGGCCGAGCGTGAACATCTCCGTGAGCAGCCGCCGCGCGGACAGCTCGAGCCGCTCGCGGTCCACGAGCCCCTGGTCGTAGGCGGCGCGGATGGAGGCCACGTCGTTGGTGTCGGCCAGGATGTCGGTGCCGGCGGCGAGGGCCTTTGCCACCCGCTCGGGCACGGTGAGCTCCTCCACACCCCACGCCATGTCGGTGAGCACCCCGGAGTCGGAGTTCACGTAGCCGGAGTGTCCCAGGTCATCGCGCAGCAGGTCGATGATCGCCTTGTTGAACGCGAAGCCCACCTCCTCGAACTCCCCGGGGTGGGGCGCCTGCGGCATCGCGGACTTCTCGTTGGAGGGAATCGCGTAGTACGGCATCACGGAGCTGGTGCCGGCCTCCACGGCCGCGCGGAACGGGGGCATGTGGTAGTTCTCGAGCGATCCGGGCGTGGGGTAGCAGTTGTACTTTCCCTCCGCGTAGTGGGGGTCGAACCCGTTCTCCCGGGCCCCGCCGCCCGGGAAGTGCTTGGTGGTGAGCGCGATGGACTCCGATCCCAGCTCCTCCCCCTGGAAGCCCTTCACCACGCGCCTGATCGCCTCGGAGACGAACACGGGGTCCTCCCCGAACGTCCCGTTGAACCGGAACCAGCGGGGGTCCGTGGCCACATCGGCCATGTACATGTAGCCCTTGCGCACGTTGATGGCGCGGAACTCGGCCCGCGATTTCTCGGCGAAGTCGGAGATCAGGTCCAGGTCGCCGATGGCGGCCAGCCCGAGCGTGCCCGGCCATAGCGTCATGAGCACGTCGTCGGGCTGCTCTAGGATCCGGAACCCGCCCCACTCGTTGCGGGAGTTGGAGGCCACGATCACCGGCACACCCAGGCGGGTCCCCTCGGCCACCTCCTGCAGGGCGTTCACCCACTCCACGATGTGCCGGGGCGCCGGGGTCTCACGCAGGATGAAGTGCCGCACGTGCTTGTCCGTGATGATCTCCGTGGTCCCCTCGAGCTGCGGACTGCCGAAGCGGTGGGTCTCGTAGTGCTCCTCGTCCAGCAGCCCGTCCATGGAGGTCTTGGCCGGATCCTTCTGGTACCGGCCCATCGGGCGGGAGTTGATCACCATGAGGCCCACCAGCTCGTCCACCTCCATGCGGGTGGCGAGGTCCGCGGCCCGCTCGGCCGGCGCGAGCCTCCAGTCCTCGTAGGGTTGTAGCTCGCCGTCGCCGTTGAGGTCCTTGAACTCCTCGCCATCCACGGTGATGGTGGGCTTCACGCGGGCGTTGATCCGGGTCATGGGTGCTCCTCCTGTCCTTCCCCCGATGCTAGGAAGCCCGGGCGGCCGCGTCGCGGGTTTCATGCGCGGTTGCCGATCCCCGCCGCGCACGCTCGTAGCTGGCGTGCCACGATGGCTGCATGAGCCGTATCGACGATTCCCTCGCCGACTTCCAGCACAACCCCAAGGTCCCCGCCGCCTACGACTCCCTCGTAGACCGGCTCCCCGTGGGCGACGACGTCAAGCAGTCCGTCCGCGAGACCGGCCGCACCGTGGGCACCGGCTTCATGGTGGGCCTGCGCAAGATCGCCCGCGCCGTCGAGGGCGCGATCGACGGCGGCATCGACGGCGCCCGCCAGCCCCTCTCCGAGCCCTCCGCGCACACCGCCCCCTCCAGCGACCCCGGCACACCCCCCGGCCCCACGACGGCGGGTGGTGGGGTTCCGTACGAGGGC
>CAZTOM010000254.1:0-1238 GCA_964615555.1 uncultured Actinomycetaceae bacterium | reverse complement strand
AGCCCGCGTCGTCGGACGGCACGACGGCGGGTGGCGGGGTTCCGTACGAGGGCGAGGCGCCGTCGTCGGCGGAGGAGACGCACCACCCGACGACCCCGGGTGCGCTGGTGGACGAGCTGGAGCGGCTCGGGCGCCTGCACCGCGACGGCGCCCTCACCGATACGGAGTTCGAGCAGGCGAAGGCGCGGCTACTCGCGTTCTGACTACTCCCCGCTGCCCTGCACGGAGGTGGTGCGGGTCTCGGTCTCGGCGATGCAGGTGGCACCGCGGTCGCCCTCGGCCCAGCCGTCCTCGGTGGGGTGGAGCGTCCAGGCGACCACATCGGAGGTGGGATAGCTGGCGCCCACGTAGTCCTCGAAGAGTCCGATGCACTGCTCCATGGAATCGGCCGTGAGGGCCTGGGCGCCTGGCCAGTCGGAGTCCTCGAGCGTGACCACGCCGAAGACCTCGAGCTCGTGCGGATCGGTGCAGGCCACGGTCTGAACCTCGGTGAGGTCGGGGCCCTGGCCGAGCGAGTCTCGGGTGAGGCAGTCGCCCACCTCGAGGTCGGCGACGCCGGCGGGGCCCCCGCACGCGGCGAGCAGGCCCGCTGCGGCAAGCGTGGCGGCGGCAAGGGTGAATCTGCGGACCATCTGGTTCCTCCCCGTTGGGTGCGGCCTCCAGCATAGGGGCGCGTGGCGTGCGGGGCTGTAGGGCGGGCGGTGTGCACCGGACTGGCGGACGGTTGCGGACTGGCGTGTCTCCGGGCGGCCCGTGTCCGGTACCTGCGCCAAAGCGGCCGTGGCCTGCGCGCGGGCGCGCCTAGAATTGTGTATGGCCGAAATCGCAGGTGGCGTGCACCCGGACACGCCGGAAGAGTCCGTGCCGTACAAGGTGCACCGCATCTCCACCAAGGTCTACGAGGCCGAGATGTACCGCCTCCAGGGTGAGTTGGGCAAGCTGCAGCGGTGGGTGAAGGAACGCGGGGAACGCGTGGTCATCATCTTCGAGGGCCGCGACGCCGCCGGGAAGGGCGGCACCATCAAGCGGATCACGGAGTACCTCTCCCCGCGCGTGGCCCGGATCGCAGCACTGCCCTCCCCCACGGAGCGCGAGGAGACCCAGTGGTACTTCCAGCGCTACATCGCCCACCTGCCGGCCGCCGGGGAGATCGTGCTGTTCGACCGCTCCTGGTACAACCGTGCGAATGTGGAGAAGGTGATGGGGTTCGCCACGCCCGCGCAGGTCCAGTTGTTCAT
>CAZTOM010000253.1:0-3530 GCA_964615555.1 uncultured Actinomycetaceae bacterium | reverse complement strand
CCCGCCTGGTCCCTGCCAGCTCGCCCGCCTACACCGGCACCACTACTCCGTCGGCATCCCGACGGCGGACCTCGCCTGCCGCTCCAGGCCGTCCGCGAGCCTCCGCTCGTCGTCCGTCAGGGGGCCGCGCGCGATCAGTTGGGAGAAGAGTGTCCCGCCTGGTCCGCGCCGGATCAGCGCCCGCACGTCTCCCGCTGTCGTCGGGAGGATTTCCACGTGCACCTGGGAGGAGGTGATGCGCTCGCGTACGGCGGTGAGAGCGTCGAAGACCTCATCGATCGTGGTGCGCAAGCGGAGTGGTTCCGAGCCGTCGATCCAGCGTACGGTGAGGGTGCGGGTGTCTGCGTCCCAGCTTGCGGACTCGGTCTCGCTCCAGAAGTGGCGGTGCTCCACGCCCTCGGCGCCGAGCACCACGAGTTCGTCCATAGCCACTCCGAGCCACCGGTCCTCCACGAGGGGGGCCGAGACCGCCACCCCGAGGTCCTTCAGCCGGCGCGCGGTGGCCCGGTCCAGCACCGGGGGCTGCGGACGCTGGTCGGCTCGCTTCTTGGATCGCATGGACCACACGCTAACCCGGGATTCGCGCTCACCGCAGCGGAAAACGTACGCTATACCCCACCGCCCCGGTAGCTCAGCCGGTCAGAGCAGCGGACTCATAATCCGTCGGTCGTGGGTTCAAGCCCCACCCGGGGCACCGCTACGCCCGCCCATAGAGATCACTTTTGGGCCGAATTCCCGCCATTTTCGGCGAAACGCTGTGAATCAACTCACGATCTCGCTGTTTGCGGTTAGCCTGCAAGCAACCACCACCCCTCGGTGGTCTTCGTTCGCGAGGTTTTCAGGGAGATGCCGCATGTCTACACCACCGATCAAGCCGAGTACCGCGCGTGCAGCCGGCGAGGATGCCGAGCCCATCCAGGGCGCGCGGCTGAATCGCAAGCTCATCGGAATCGCACTGGGTGTGATCCTCGGAATCATCGTCTACTTCATCATGCCGAGTGAGCTCCCAGCAGCCCTCCAGGGTGAGGACATGGAGTTCACCGCACACGGCCTGCGGATCACGGCGGCCGCAGCGGTCCTCATGGGTGTGTGGTGGATGACGGAGGCGATCCCGCTGGCGGCCACCGCCTTGGTCCCGCTGGTGATCTTCCCGCTCTCCCAGACCCAGACGTTCGCTATCACGGCCCGGCCGTACGCCTCGGGCACGATCTTCCTGTTCATGGGCGGGTTCTTCCTAGCCCTGGCCATCCAGCGCTGGAACCTGCACCGCCGCATCGCGCTCGTGGTGGTGAAGGTGGTGGGCACCCAGCCCAAGCGCCTGGTTCTCGGCATCATGATCGCCACCGGCTTCCTCTCGATGTGGGTCTCCAACACCGCCACCGCGGTGATGATGCTCCCCATCGGCCTGTCCATCCTCAACCTGGTGAACAAGGACATGTCCGTGGCGGACATGCTGCGCTCCAACTTCGGCAAGGCCGTCGCGCTGGGAATCGCCTACTCCGCCTCGATCGCCTCGCTCTCCACGCTGATCGGCACCCCGCCGAACACGCTGCTGCGCGCCTACCTGGTGGACAACCACGACATCACGCTCCAGTTTGGCCAGTGGATGCTCTTCGCCGCCCCCACCGCGTGGCTGTTCCTGGTGATCGCCTGGTTCCTGCTGGTCAACGTGTTCTTCCCGCCGGAGGTGGACGAGATCCCCGGTGGCAGGGAACTCATCAACAACGAGCTCAAGGCCATGGGCCCCATGAGCCGCGGTGAGCAGATCGTGGCCGGCGTGTTCGTGCTCGCAGCGCTCTCGTGGATCTTCCTGTCCACGATCTTCCCGAACGCGGGCATCTCGGACGAGCTCATTGCCATGTGCATCGCGCTCCTCCTCTTCCTGATCCCCGTGCACCCCAGCCAGGGCATCGCGCTGCTGGACTGGAAGACCGCGAAGGACATTCCGTGGGACGTCCTCCTCCTCTTCGGTGGCGGCCTGGCCCTCTCGGCCGCGTTCACCAACCAGGGCCTCTCGCTCTGGATCGGTGACGTCACCTCCGCGATCGGCGGCCTGCCGGTGATTCTCATCATCCTGATCGTGACCGCGCTCATCATCTTCCTCACGGAGATGACCTCCAACACCGCCACCGCCGCGGCCTTCCTCCCGATCATGGGCGGCGTGGCCATGGGCATGGGTGTGGACGTGATGATGCTGGTGATCCCCGTGGCCCTCGCGGCAACGTGCGCCTTCATGCTCCCGGTGGCAACCCCGCCGAACGCCATTGTCTACGGCTCGGGGTACCTCGAGATCAAGGACATGGTGAAGGCCGGAATCTGGCTCAACCTGATCGGTGTGGTCCTCGTGACCCTCACCGTCATGTTCCTCGGCCCGCTCGTGCTCGGTATCGCCATGTAGCGGTCCGGGCCGCACCGGACGGGCGGGGGAGGTAGCCGACGACGGCCCCTCCCCCCCCCCCTCTCTGTCCAGTACCAGCCCGGCCACCCGCCGTCGGGAATAGGCGCGCGAATCATCCCGACACGCGACCAGCGGCGCTGCCCACCCCGGCTGCGGGAGTAGCCTTGCGCCGGTAGGTCACCTGCCATCCGCTGCGACGCCCCTCCCCCTCAGGTCGGGCGAAAGGAAGGCCCCTCATGGCATACAACCCGTTCCGCTGGAAGCTGCACGGCGACGGCAAGCACATCCCGCCCGGGGAGGTGGTGGCACCGGACGAGAGGCTCTCGTGGGGGCGCACCATCGGGATCGGGGCGCAGCACGTGGTGGCGATGTTCGGGGCCACGTTCCTGGTGCCGCTCATCACGGGATTCCCGCCCGCCACCACGCTGTTCTTCTCCGCCGTGGGCACCCTCATGTTCCTACTGATCACGGGTGGGAGGCTGCCCTCGTACCTGGGGAGCTCCTTCGCGCTGATCGCGCCGATCACGGCGCTGCAGGTGACCAGCGGGAACCCCACCCCGGAGGAGATGGCGCTCGCGCTCGGCGGTGTGTTCGCGGTGGGCCTGCTCCTGGCGATCGTGGGCGGGGTGGTGCACGTGGCCGGCGCCGGGTGGATCGACAAGGTGATGCCCCCCGTGGTCACCGGCACGATCGTGGCGCTGATCGGCTTCAACCTGGCCCCGGCGGCGTGGGGGAACTTCCAGAAGGCGCCCGTCACGGCGCTCATCACGCTGTCCTCGATCATCCTCATCACGGTGCTGTTCCGCGGGATCATCGGGCGCCTGTCCATCCTGTTCGGCGTGCTCGTGGGCTACGTGGCCGCGATCGTGCAGAACGAGGTGGACTTTGGCCCCGTGGCGGAGGCCGCCTGGTTCGGCCTGCCGCAGTTCCATGCCCCCACGTTCGACCCCTCGGTGCTCGGCCTCTTCCTCCCCGTGGTGCTGGTGCTGGTGGCGGAGAACATCGGGCACGTGAAGTCGGTGGCGGCAATGACCGGGAAGGACCTGGACCCCGTGACCGGCCGGGCCCTGTTCGCCGACGGTATCGCCACCATGTTCGCGGGCGCCGGCGGCGGCTCAGGAACCACCACGTA
>CAZTOM010000252.1:1501-3548 GCA_964615555.1 uncultured Actinomycetaceae bacterium | reverse complement strand
GGCTGCCACAGGTGGTTCCCGGGCCGCGCACCAACGCGCACCAACGCGCACCAACACTAGGAGATTTTAGTACTACCAGACTCGTGTTCGGGACCGCCGTAGGCTGCTTACGTGCTGATTCTCCTCTCGCCTGCGAAGACGTTCGACCTCCACCCCGCCGGGACCCGTGCCGGCGGCGAGGGCACCTCCCCTCACGCCGTCCGCCCCGCCACCTTCACCCAGCCCCGGCTCCTGGAGCACACCGAGGAGCTCGTGGAGGAGATCGCCGCGATCGACGTGGCGCAGGTGGCCCGCCTCATGAACACCTCGGACAACCTGGCGGCGCAGGCCCGCGAGTACGCCAACGACTTCGAGCTGCCCCACACCCCGGACAACGCCCTCCCCGCGGTCCTCGCGTTCCACGGTGAGGCCTACCGCGGCCTCGCCGCCCGCGGCCGCCTCGATACCCGCGACCTCACCGAGGCCCAGAAGACCCTGCGTATCCTCTCCGGCCTCTACGGGGTGCTCCGCCCCCTCGACCTCATCCAGCCCTACCGCCTCGAGATGGGCACCAAGCTGCGCACCCGCCGCGGCACTGGCCTCGCCGAGTTCTGGGGAGAGCGCCTCACCCGCCTCATCGCCTCGGACCTTGAGGACTCCCCCGGCGAGCCCACCATCGTCAACCTCGCCTCGAAGGAGTACTCCTCCGCAATCGGACTCGACGGACTCGAGGAGTCCGTCCCCGGCGCCCGCGTCATCTCCCCCCGCTTCGAGGACGCAGACGCCCGCGGCCGCTTCTCCGTGGTCACCGTCTACGCGAAGCGCGCCCGCGGCGAGATGGCCGCCTGGCTCATCCAGGACCGCGTCCGCCGCGCCTCCCAGGTGCGCGGGTTCACCTCCGGTGGCTACTTCTTCGACGACGGCGCCTCCTCACCTTCCGTCCCCGTCTTCCGCCGCCGCTTCGCCGACCGTCCGTAGGAACCCGCCCGAACATGTCATGTGGCTGATATAGTTCTGGCATGCGAGATGACTTGGGCGAACTCCCGCCGGGTGAGCGGCTGCGGCTCCGGCGCCTTGCCCTCGGCCTCTCACAGGAGGAGGTCGCGGAGCGTTCCGGCCTCACGCAGCCCAATCTCTCCGCGATCGAGAGTGGCAGGCGGACCATTGGGCCCGGGGTGGAGGGCCGGCTCCGCGCGGCCCTTGCCGAACGACCCAGCGTGGTCCTCCACCGCAACCGCCAACACATCCTGGACCTCGCCTCCCGCCACGGGATCGCGGGAATCCGGGTCTTCGGCTCGGTTGCCAGTGGTCTGGACAACCACGACTCGGACATCGACCTGCTGGTCACGATCAGCGATCACGCTGATCCGTTCGCTCCGATCGACTTCACCTCCGAACTGGCCCGCCTGCTCGGTACCCCGGTGGACGTGGTGGCCGATCACCAGATCGGGGGCGACCGCCTGGTGGAGTATGCACGCGAGACGGCCATACCCCTGTGAGTGACCATCCCCGACTGGGCCTGAGCCATGAGGACTGGTACGCAGCCGAGAGCCGCCTGCGTGACATCCTGGCCGCTGCCCACCTCTGTGCCCACATCACCTGCATGGGCGAGCCGGCCTTCTTCGATCCCGGACCCGAGGGCGCCATCCTGCGGGCGGCCGCCCACAAGCAGATCGAGATCATGGGGGAGGCGTCCGGCGCGCTGCCATCCGCGGTTCGCGGCGCCCTCCCCCAGGTGGAGTGGCGCCAGTTGATCGCGATGCGCAACCGCCTCGCCCACGATTACCCGAACGCCGACCACCTCATCGTCTGGCGGGTCATCACTGCCCGCGCGGCCCACATCGCCGCGCAGATCCGCGCCTTCCTCGCGGAGTAGCACTCCGGCCACCCACTCCACCCCCGGCGCCACCCCATCCCCGCCGTCCCCCGGCGGGTGGGACAATCGGACCCATGGCACGCAGCACCAAGAAGTCCACCGGCACCCGCTCGAAGGCGCCCGCCACTCGGACGTCCGCGAAGACCGCGCAGGCGATGGGCGGACAGAAGCCCGCCGCGCAGACAGTGGAAG
>CAZTOM010000252.1:0-1401 GCA_964615555.1 uncultured Actinomycetaceae bacterium | reverse complement strand
GCGAGGGGACGCCGTCGGGAACGGCCAAGACGAAAGGCGAGGGGACGCCGTCGGGAACGGCCAAGACGAAAGGCGAGGGGACGCCGTCGGGGACGCTGAAGACTCAGGCTGAGCCCGGCAGGAAGCGCGTGCTGCCCACGGCGGGGGACATCCGGAAGGCCGCGGACCTGCTGCGGCCAGTGGTGCGTGAGACGCCGCTGGAGTTGTCCAACCGGCTCTCGGGCATGGTGGAGCAGGCGGTGTACCTCAAACGCGAGGACATCCAGGTGTGCCGGTCCTACAAGGTGCGCGGGGCGTACACGTTCATTGCGTCGTTGCCGCAGGAGGAGCGAGCGGCGGGCGTGGTGTGCGCCTCCGCGGGCAACCACGCGCAGGGGGTGGCGTTCGCGTGCCGGCAGTTGCGCATCCACGGGCACGTGTTCCTCCCCGCCACCACGCCGCGGCAGAAGCGGGAGCGGATCGCGGACATCGGGGGCCGGTGGGTCACGCAGGTAATTGGGGGCGAGGCCTTCGACGACGCGGCGCAGGCGGCCGCCGAGTTCTCGCGGGAATCGGGGGCCACGTTGGTCCCACCCTTCGACGACGCCGGCGTGGTGGCCGGCCAGGGCACCGTGGGCTTGGAGCTGCTCACGCAGGTTCCGGGCGGCGCGCCCGCCGTGGTGGTGGTGCCGGTGGGCGGCGGCGGGCTGCTCGCGGGGGTGGCCCTGTGGGTGGCCGAGCACTCACCCCAGACGAAGGTAATCGGCGTGGAGCCGCAGGGGGCGGCCTCCCTGCAGGCGGCGCTCGAGGCGGGCAAGCCGGTGAGCCTGCAGTCGGTGGACGGGTTCGTGGACGGCGCGGCCGTGCGGCGCGTGGGGGACGTGCCGTTCGATGTGGTGCGGGAGCTCGTGGATGACGTGGTCTCCGTGCCCGAAGGGGCCGTGTGCACCGAGATGCTGAACCTCTACCAGACGGAGGGGATCATCGCGGAGCCGGCCGGCGCGCTCGCCTCGGCGGCGCTGCGGGGCTACCTGCCGGAGGTGCCCGCGGGGCCCGTGGTGTGCGTGGTCTCCGGCGGGAACAACGATGTGTCCCGGTACGCGGACGTGCTCGAGCGCTCACTGGTGCACGAGGGCCTGCGGCACTACTTCCTGGTCACCTTCCCGCAGCAGCCCGGGGCGCTGCGCGGGTTCCTGGAGGACGTCCTGTCCGACGGGGAGGACATCGTGCTGTTCGAGTACGTGAAGAAGAACGCGCGGGAGACGGGGCCCGCCCTGGTGGGCATCGACCTCGTGAAGGCCTCCGGCCTGGACGGGCTGCTGGAGCGCATGGACGCCTCACCGCTGTCCATCGAGAAGCTGGCACCGGACTCGGCGGTGTTCGAGTTCCTGCTGTAGGGGTGTGAGGGCGCGGCCGGGGGCG
>CAZTOM010000251.1:0-3549 GCA_964615555.1 uncultured Actinomycetaceae bacterium | reverse complement strand
GCAGTTCGACGACCACGCCCTCCACCCGCAGGTCGTCCCCCCACACGCGTTCCACGAGTTCCGCATCGTGGCGCCCCTCCACCCAGATCCGGGAGGCGCGCGCCACCCGCGCCGGGGCGTCCGGCACGGCGAGGGAGCCCGAGGCCGTGAGCGCCCGCCCACCGGGGGTGCGCCCGTGCGGCGCGCGCCGGTCGGGACCGGGCCCCGGCGCCGGGGGAGGGGGCGTGAGGAGGACGGGGGCGCCGTCGACCCAGAAACCCGGCCCGAGCGGGAACGTGCGGGTGGCCCCGTGGCGGTCCTCGAGCACCACCATGTGCTGCCCGCCGGACTTCTCCACGGCCAGGACCGCGCCCACGAACCCGCTCTCCACCTCCTCCACCACCTCACCGGTGCGCGCCGGGAAGGGCTGCGCGGTGGGCCGGCGTCGGTGGTGGGGGGAGGGGGAGGACAGGACGTCGTCTCCGTAGCGGTCGCTCACCGCTCGAGGGTACGACGACGGAGCCCGCCTCCCGGGGACGGCCCGCCGTCCGTGGTGGGCTGAGTGGCTCCACAGTGAGTAGGGCCTCATGGAGAACGGCGCCGAGAGCGCCTAGGATTGGCACTCGGAAGGTGAGAGTGCTACCCGGGCCGGACGCAGCCCGGATGAGCGGAGAGGAGGGCACATGGCCACCGAGCAGCGGCGCATGCAGGTGCTCTCCGCGATCGTGCAGGACTACGTGGCCTCCTCGGAGCCGGTGGGAAGCCGGGCCATCGTGGAGCGCCACAACCTGGGCGTCTCGCCGGCCACCGTGCGCAACGACATGGCGGCCCTCGAAGAGGCCGGCCTCATCACCCAGCCCCACACCTCCGCCGGGCGGATCCCCACGGACCTCGGCTACCGGATGTTCGTGGACCGGATCGACGAGCTCAAGCCGCTCTCCGGGGCCGAGCGGCGCGCGATCGAGTCCTTCCTCGTGGATGCCGTGGACCTGGACGACGTGATGGAGCGCACCGTGCGCCTCCTCTCACAGGCCACCCAGCAGGTGGCGATCGTGCAGTACCCCAGCCTGACGCGGGCCACGCTGCGCCACCTCGAACTGGTGCGGCTCTCCGACCACCACGCCCTCGTGGTGGTGATCACCGACTCCGGCCGGGTGGAGCAGCGCATGGTGGAGGTGGCGCGCGAGCTGCCGCCCCTGGACGAGCTGCGCACCCTGCTCAACTCCGTGCTCGTGGGCAAGCCGCTCGCCGAGTTCGCGGACGCGATGGGGGACATCGCCCACTCGGTCAGCCGGGACCAGCTCCCGCTCGTGGAGGCGATCCTCACCCCGCTGGTGGAGGCGCTGCGCCAGGAGGCCGAGGAGCGGATCGTGCTGGCCGGCACCGCCAACCTGATGCGGACCCCGGAGGACTTCAGGGGTACCATCGGGCCGATCCTCGATGCGCTCGAGGAACAAGTCGTGATGCTGCGGTTGTTGCAGCAACTGGCAGTCGATGACACGGTGGCCGTCTCCATCGGCGCCGAGAACCATCACGAGGGACTGGCGGAGGCGTCGCTGGTGACCACCAGCTACGCCGCCGGGAACGCACCCGTGGGTGCGCTCGCGGTGCTCGGTCCCACCCGGATGGACTACCCCTCCACGATGGCCTCGGTACGTGCGGTGGCGCGCTACGTGTCCGAGTTCCTGAATGGCCGCTGAAGAAGTACGAGACCTGGACAGGCGATACGTGAGCGATTACTACGAAGTGCTGGGTGTGGCGCGCACAGCGTCCGCCTCCGAGATCAAGAAGGCGTACCTGAAGCTCGCCCGGGCCACCCACCCGGACGTGGCCGGACCCGGCTCCGAGGAGCGGTTCAAGGAGGTCTCCACCGCCTACGAGGTGCTCTCGGACCCCGAGCGGCGGCGCATGTACGACCTGGGTGGCACGGACGCGCTGCGTAACGGCGGCGCGCCGTTCGCGGGCGGCTTCCAGGACATCTTCGAGACGTTCTTCGGTGCGGCCGCCGGGGGCGCGAGCCAGCGCGGCCCCGTGCCCCGCGGCCGGCGCGGCCAGGACGCCCTGATCCCCATGGACATCACGCTGAGGGAGGCGGTGTTCGGCGCGGAGCGCGAGGTCACCGTCAACACGGCCGTGGCCTGCCCCACCTGCCACGGCACCTGCTGCCGCCCGGGCACCTCGCCGGTCACGTGCACGGTATGCAACGGCCGCGGCTCGGTCCAGCGGGTGGCCCGCTCCTTCCTCGGCCAGATCATGACCACCAGCCCCTGCCACAACTGCCAGGGCCACGGCACGATCATCACGGACCCCTGCCCCGAGTGCTCCGGGGACGGCCGCGTGCGCACCCGCGCCACCATTCCCGTGGCCGTCCCCGCCGGTGTGGACCACGGCGCCCGCCTGCGTATGCCCGGCAAGGGCGAGGTGGGGCCCGGCGCCGGACCCGCCGGTGACCTGCACGTGGAGTTCCGCGTGAAGCCGGACCCCATGTTCGCCCGCCGGGGTGACGACCTCGTCTGCTCCGTGACCGTTCCCGCCACCGCCGCGGCGCTCGGCACCGTGATCGAGTTGGAGACCTTCGATGGGCCGCGGGAGGTGCAGCTGAAGGGCGGCACCCAGCCCGGCCACACGGAGGTCCTCCCCGGCCTCGGCGTCACCCGCCTGAACGGGCGCGGACGCGGGGACCTGAAGGTGTTCGTGGACGTGGAGGTGCCCGCCAAGCTGGACGATCGCCAGCGCGAGCTCCTCGAGGAGCTGGCCCGCCTGCGCGGCGAGGAGCGCGTGGCGCCCGCAGTGACCGCGGGCGGGGGCCTGTTCTCCCGGTTGCGTGAGCGGATCGGTCTGTAGCATTGGTGCCAGACGTCCAGCCCTGGGCGTGGAAAGAGTCGCATGCCCCCCACTGACACCGTGACGTACCGGGTCCCCCTCCCGGACGACGTCCACCCCGTGACGCTCTTTGGTGCACGCGACGAGGTGCTCCGCACGATCGAGGCGGGCTTCCCCACCCTCGAGATCCACGCCCGCGGGAACCTCGTGACCCTCACCGGACCGGTGGGGGACGTGACCACCGCCCAGCGCCTCGTGGAGGAGCTCGCCCAGGTGGCCCGCGCCGGCACCCCGCTCACCCCGGACGCGGTCCAGCGCGCCATCGGTATGCTCACCTCCGCCTCCGCCTCCCCGTCCCACGTGCTCACCGCCAACATCGTCTCCTCGCGGGGCAGGACCATCCGGCCGAAGACGCTCGGGCAGAAGACCTACGTGGACGCGATTGACGCGAACACGATCACGTTCGGGATCGGCCCCGCGGGGACGGGCAAGACCTACCTCGCGATGGCCAAGGCCGTGACCGCCCTGCAGTCCAAGAACGTGAACCGGATCGTCCTCACCCGTCCCGCCGTGGAGGCCGGGGAGCGGCTCGGCTTCCTGCCCGGCACCCTCTCGGAGAAGATCGACCCCTACCTGCGCCCCCTCTACGACGCGCTGCACGACATGGTCGACCCGGACTCCATCCCCAAGCTGATCGCCGCCGGCACGGTGGAGGTGGCCCCGCTCGCCTACATGCGCGGACGCACC
>CAZTOM010000250.1:3249-3565 GCA_964615555.1 uncultured Actinomycetaceae bacterium | reverse complement strand
CCAGATGCTGCGGCGCATACCGCAGCAGGATCACCAGCGCAGCGGCTCCGACCCCACACCCCCCATCCCAGGCCATCCGCACCGCGCGCCGCCACGTAAGCACCTAGCAATCCCCTCCAGCAGGACGTCAGAAACTTCCTCGTATGGTACCGCCGTGGCGCATGGGGAGGGGCGTTCCGTGCCAACTACCGCCGAAACCGGCCCAATCTCACACTTGCACGCTTCCGCCTGCTACCGCCGTCTCCGGCGCCGCCCCACGGTCACCAACGATCCCTTGGGGATCACGAGCGCGGGATCGAGCTCGCCGGGCAGCTCG
>CAZTOM010000250.1:0-3239 GCA_964615555.1 uncultured Actinomycetaceae bacterium | reverse complement strand
GGCGGCCTCCTGCATCATCCGGGCGAGCTGTCCGCCGCCCACCACGGCCACTGTGTATGCCATCGAGGACGAGCCTACCGGCGCCGCCGGCGGCGCCCGACCGTCACCAGGGCACCCTTGGGCATCACGAGCGCGGGATCGAGCTCGCCGGGCAGCTCGTTCAGGAAGATCGTGAAGATGGGGGGTTGGCGCTGGGTGAGCTCGAGGCGCCCACCGTCGGCGGTGACCAGGTCCTTCGCGAGTGCGAGCCCGAGCCCGGAGGAGCCGTGCCCGGAGATGCCCTTGGAGAAGATGTCAGGGGCCAGCTCGTCGGAGACACCGCCGCCCTCGTCGGCCACGTCGATGAAGACGCCGCGGCCGGTGGCGGGGCGGGTGGAGATGGTGGTGGTGCCCTCGCCGTACTTGAGCGAGTTCTCAATCAGGGTGGCAAGCACCTGGGCGAGGGCGCCGGGGCTCGCGAGCGCGATCCGCTCCGCCTCATCGGAGACCTCGAGGGCGCGGCCGGCGGCCTTGAAGGTCTCCTGCCACTCCTCCTCCTGCTGCTCGAAGATGTCCGAGAGCCGCAGGGCCTCCGTGGTGCCGCCCTCGGCCTTGCGGGAGGTGCGCAGGAGATCGTCCACCACGCCAGTGAGGCGCTCGATCTGCTGGAGGGAGAGCTCGGCCTCCTCCTTGACCTCCTCATTGTCCGAGAGGAACTGGATCTCCTCCAGCCGCATGGAGAGGGAGGTGAGCGGGGTGCGGAGCTGGTGGGAGGCGTCGCGGGCGAACTGGCGTTCCGCGGCGAGGCGGCCGGCCATGCGCTCGGCGGTGCGGACCAGCTCGTCCTGGACCAGGTCGATCTCCTCGATCCCGGAGAGCCGCACGTTGGGGCGCGCCTGCCCGGAGCCGAGCTGTTCGGCGGCGGCGGCCAGGTAGATGAGGGGTGCGGCGATCCGGCGGGAGCCGCGCAGGGCCACCAGTACGGCCACGGTGAAGGCCACCGCGGAGGCGGCGCCCAGGAAGAGGATCATGCGGGCGATCTGCGCCTGGACGTCCCGGACCAGGACCTCCATGATCACGGTGGCGCCCACGCCGCCGTCGATCGTGCCGGTGGCGCGCGTGGAACGCAGCACCTTGCCCTCCCCCACGGGCGGGGTCTCCACGCGCCCGCCCTCCGGCATGATCACGATGATGCGGGCGGAGTGGTTCACGCGGCCGTCGATCCACGGGTCCAGCATGGCCCCGTCCACCCGGTCACCCTGGCTCAGGCGCCGCTCCACGGCGCGCGCGAGCGTCTGCGTGCGGGTGTCCAGGTTGGATTGCTGGGCCTCCCAGATCATGGCGGACCCGAGGATGGACGCGGGCAGTCCGATGAGCAGGAGTGCGACCGTCACGGCGACGACGGCCAGTTGGACCGCGCGCCGCCGCATTAGCTAGCGGCAGTCTCGAAGCGGAACCCCATGCCGCGAACGGTCGTGATGTAGTGCGGGTCGTTCGCGTCGTCGCCGAGCTTGCGGCGCAGCCAGGACACGTGCATGTCGAGCGTCTTCGTGGAACCGGCCGAATCGGCGCCGCTCCCCCACACCTCGCGCATGAGCGCCTCGCGGCTGACCACGGTGCCGGCGTCACGCAGGAGCACCCGCAGGAGGTCGAACTCCTTGGCGGTGAGCTGCAGTTCGCGCTTCCCCTGGAAGGCCCGGTGGGCGCCCACGTCCACGCGCACGTCCTGGGCCACCAGCTCGTCCTCGTCCGTCAGGTCACCCCCCACGCGGCGCAGCAGCGCCCGCACCCGGGCGAGCAGCTCAGCCAGCCGGAAGGGCTTGGTCACGTAGTCGTCCGCCCCGGCGTCCAGGCCCACCACCATGTCCACCTCGTCCGCACGGGCGGGGAGCACGAGGATGGGGGTGGTCAGTCCCTGCGAGCGGATACGCCGGGCCACATCGAGTCCGTCCATGTCCGGCAGACCCAGATCCAGGATCACCAGATCCGTGTCCGCGAGGTCGTCCAGACCTCCCTGACCGGTTCCGTGGTGCTTCACGGTGTAGCCCTCACGGCCGAGTGCGCGTGCTAGCGGCTCGGCGATCGCAGGGTCGTCCTCTACGAGAAGTACGTTCGTCACAACGCCATAGTAAAGGAAACTGTCAAAAAGTGGTCAAGAGCCGACGCGTGCCGTGGGGGAGAATTGCCCCGGCCCACCTGCGGGTACACCACCGGGCCTCTGATCGGGTGGTTCGGAGGGCCCAGGTGGGCTACACCGTGGGCACCCAGATCTCCTCCGGGGAGGGCTGGGCGGACCACTTCAGCTCGATGGGGGTGATCTCCCCGATCCCGGGAACGGCCACGGTGGGGCGCCGCACCTGCAGGAAGTCCGCCGCGCGGGGGTGCTTGGACAGCAGCGCCGCGGTGCCCTCGTCCATGTAGACCGTCTCCGGGGGTGCGATGTCGATCAGCCGGGAGGCCAGGTTCACGGCGGGTCCGAAGATGTCCCCAGAGCGGGAGACCACCCGGCCCCACACGAGCGAGGCCCTCACCGGCAGTAGCTTCGGGTTGTCCGAGATTGCCGACTTCATCGCGAGCGCCACCCGCGCCGCCGTCAGCAGATCATCCGCCACGTAGAGGACGGCATCCCCCACGGTCTTGACCACGCGCGCCCCGTTCGCGCTGATCACGTCCCGCGCCGTGAACTCGAAGCCCTGCACCAGCTCCACCAGTTCGCGCGAGCCCACCTGGCGGGCCTTGGAGGTGAACGCCACCATGTCCACGAACCCGAGCGCGCGCGGCAGGGGCAGGATCTCGTTCGGCTGGTGGGCCTCCCCCCGCTCGGCGAGCTCCGCGATGGTGCGGTCCACCAGGTCCACCACCTGCCGGCGCCACGTGTAGGAGAGCTGGGAGACCATGAACTCGCGTGCCTCGGAGAGCCTGTCCAGGAAGATGATGCGCGCCGCGGTGTCATCGAACTGGAAGCGCCGCATGAGGTCCTCCACGGCGGCCTCGAGCTGCCAGAGCGCCAGTCGCTCCATGTTGTAGCTCTGCGCGCGGATGAGGGACATGGCGGTATCGGTATCGATCCGTCCGGAGTCCACCACCACGGCCCAGCCACGGAGAGCGTGCACATCCGCCTGCACGAACCGCACCTCACCGTCCGGCACGTTCGCGAAACCCATGGAGCGCCAGAAGTCCCGGGCCATCTCGAGCGTGGTGCCCGCCTGCTCGGCAAGCTCCTCCATGGTGAGGAACGGATCCTCGCCCAGGTAGATCTG
>CAZTOM010000249.1:0-3565 GCA_964615555.1 uncultured Actinomycetaceae bacterium | reverse complement strand
GCCCGCTTCATCGCCGAGGAGATCGACCGCCTCGGGGACGCCCACGGCATCCAGCCGAAGGACGTGGCCGTCTTCTACCGCACCAACGCCCAGTCGCGCGCGCTGGAGGAGGTCTTCATCCGCGCGGGCCTGCCGTACAAGGTGGTGGGCGGCACCCGCTTCTACGAGCGCCGGGAGATCAAGGACGCGATCGCCTACCTGCGCGCCATCGACAACCCCGACGACGCCGTCAACCTCCGCCGCATCCTCAACGTGCCCAAGCGCGGGATCGGGGACCGCTCCGAGGCCATGGTGGCCCAGCACGCCGAGCGGGAGGGCAAGAGCTTCGGCGCCGCGCTCGCGGACTCGCTCACCGAGGAGGGCATCTTCGGGCTCGCGGGGCGCGCCCAACGGCTCATCGGGGAGTTCCACCAGCTCATGGAGGGCCTGCGCGAGTTCGCCGCCACCGCCTCCCCGGCGGAGGTACTGGACGCCGCCCTGGACCGCTCCGGCTACCTTGCCGAACTGCGCGCCTCCGAGGACCCCCAGGACGCCACCCGGGTGGAGAACCTCGCCGAGCTCCACGCCGTGGCCGCCGAGTTCGCGGAGCTCGAGCCGGAGGGCACGCTCGGGGACTTCCTGGAGCGCGTGTCCCTGGTGGCGGACTCGGACCAAATCCCGGACGCCGGGGAGAACGGCGGCCAGATCACCCTCATGACCGTGCACACCGCCAAGGGCCTGGAGTTCCCCGTGGTGTTCGTGACCGGCCTCGAGGACGGCACCTTCCCCCACTCGCGCTCGTTGACGGACGAGTCCGAGCTCGCGGAGGAGCGCCGCCTCGCCTACGTGGCCCTCACCCGTGCCCGGCAACGCCTCTACCTCTCGCGCGCGGCCGTGCGTACCGCGTGGGGCAGCCCGCAGCAGCTCCCCGCCTCGCGCTTCCTCTCGGACATCCCGGAGGAGGTCCTGGACTGGCGCCGGGCCGCCTCCGCCATGGAGTCCGTCTGGGATGGCAGCCGCACCGGCGGGTACGGCTCGGGTGGCTACGGTTCCGGCGGGTACGGCTCGGGCGGTTGGTCCCGGGGAGGCACGGGCTTCCGGGGCGGGTCCGGGGGTTCCTCCGGCTCCGTCACGACGACGCGGGCGAGCTCCCGCGGTGGAACCTCCCGGCCCGCACGTGGCTCCGGGTCCAGCGGGGAGCAGACGCCCTCCTTCGGCTCCGCCACGCCGCGCGCGGACGTGCCCTCGTTGTCGATCGGGGACCGGGTCACCCACGACTCCTACGGGCTGGGCACCGTGGTGGGCCTCGAGGGATCCGGCTCCTCCGCGGTGGCGAAGATCGACTTCGGCACGGGCGGAACCAAGCGGTTGATGTTGAGGTACACGCCGGTGGAGAAGCTCTGATGGCGGGGCGCGAGCGGCCGGTGGGACGCGAAGCGGAGCAGCAGGAGCGGCCGGTGGGGCCGCGCGGCATGTACGTTCCCGTCTCCTACCAGTTCCCGGGCGAGCGGTACCGCGAGTTCGTGGCGGAGCACGTGGGCGCGCACTTCGTGACCCACACGGAGGCGGGTGGGTTGGAGTCCACGCTGCTGCCGATCGTGTGGGAGAAGGACCGGGTGCTCATCCACATGGCGGCGGACAACCCGCAGTCCCGGCACATCGCGGACGGCGAGAAGGCGCTCCTGATCGTGCAGGGCCCGCAGGCCTACATCTCGCCCAGGTGGGAGGCGGTCCGGGAGCTCACCCGGCCCATGGTGCCCACGTGGAACTATCTGCAGGTCCAGCTCCGCGGCACCATCACGGTGCGGAACGATGAGGCCTTCCTCCTGCGTGCCATGGGCAAGCTCACCAACCAGGAGGAGAACAAGCGGGAGGACCCGTGGAGGGTCCACGAACTCCCCATTTCCAACCTGCAGGCGGCCATGCCCCGGATCGTAGGCGTGGAGGTAACGGTCACGAGCGCGGAGGGCAAGGCGAAGCTGTCCCAGAACCACTCCGCGGAGAACCGCCGAGGCCAGATCGCGGGCCTGCGGGCCCGCGGCGGGGCGCAGGACCTCGCGGTCGCAGACGCGATGGAGGAGTTCCTCGCCGCCGCCCCCACCATGGCGCAGCTTGCCGCACGTGAGAATCCCGGCGAGCTGCCCGGAGACTGACCGGCCGCGCGTCGCGCCTTCCGCTGCGAGACTGAGCCCATGCCCAGCCCCATCATCCGTGAGAAGCCCAACCTCAACCCCGTGATGCGCGCCGGCATCGCGCTCGCCGAGCGAATCACCGGCAGGCGGATGGTGCCAGCGCGCCTGCTCGCGTGGTACCCCAAGGTGGCGATCTCATCGGGCGTGATGGAGTCGCTCGTAGCCCACAAGGACCGCCAGATCTCAGACCGCGAACTTCGCTTCGTGCGGCTCGCCGCGTCGTTTGCCACGCAATGCCCGTTCTGCATCGACATGAATGGTCACGAGTTCGAGTCGGCCGGGATCACGGCCGAGGAGGTGACGGCCCTCCGGAACGGGACCGCGGCGGACCTGCCCCACCTGACCCCGCGCGAACGGACGGCGATCGAGTACGCGGTGGCGGCGTCGTCGACCCCGCTGCGGTTCGAGACGGACCTACTGGAGCGGGTGACGGACCTGTTCAGCGAGCGCGAGGTGGTGATTCTGGCCACCACGGCCGCGCAGGTGAACTACTGGGCGCGGCTCATCCAGGCGCTGCAGATCCCGCCCGCCGGTTTCACGTATGGAGACCTTCCGCTCGAACTCAGTGCGATGGGCGCGGATCCGTTCCGGGTGTCCCCGTAGGAAGGCTCTCGGATGGGGCCTCGGCAACGTAGAGGTCCGCGTCATCCTGCTCGGCGTCCTCCGGACCGGCTACTGCGCGCTCCGGGAGGAATGCGAACAGCAGCAGCACGGCACCAACGGCGGCGAGCGCGCCGATCAGCACGGTCACCGGACCCACCTCCACGCCCACGCCCACGGCAATCGCGGCCGCAGCCACCACGGCGGCCCCGAATCCCCAGGCAACAGTTCCAGCGCGCATCAGTTCTCTCCTCGGGTGTAGATGCTGAGGGTTCCCACGCCGATCGTGGCCCTCACGGTCTTGGCGGGACTGCCGTTTGCGGCGGCGGGTGAGAGGAAGACCACGGGTTCGCGGTACTCGCGGTAGAAGGCGACCCCCTCGTTGGCCTGCGAGGTGGCGGGCGAGCTGTTCATCTCCATCAAGACGGTGGAGACCCACATGTCCGCGGTCCTGCGCAAGCTACAACTCTCCAACCGGCGAGAGCTCGCCAAGTGGGCCGCCGCACGGCGTATCGTGTGACTCGTTGCTGCTGTGATGGCTACCACATCGTGGCATCGCGAAGGGGTAGCGCCCCCTCACGGCATCGGATACGATTGGAAATGTCTCGATGTCGAGACAATTTTCCCTCGCTGAACCGGAAGGCAGACTGTGGATCTCTACGAGTACCAAGCTCGAGACCTCTTCGCCGCCTACGACGTGCCCGTTCTGGGCGGGATCGTAGCCTCCACCCCTGAGGAGGCCCGCGCTGCAGCCGAGCAGCTCGGGGACGGACTCAAGGTCGTCAAGGCCCAGG
>CAZTOM010000248.1:0-3593 GCA_964615555.1 uncultured Actinomycetaceae bacterium | reverse complement strand
CGACGGCGCCGACGCCCCGCCCGCCGTCGAGTCCGGGGTGGAGGACGACGGTGAGCGCGGCGGGGCCGCACCCGGGGACGGGAGCGAACCGGTCGTCGTCGGGGAGGACGAGGGGGAGGCCGGGCGTGGCTGACTCGCGCTTCCTGCCGGTGCCCGACGGGCTCGTGGGCGAGCGCGTGGATGCCGCCCTCGCCCGGATGCTGGGGCTCTCGCGCTCGCGCGTCGCCGAGCTGGCGGAGTCCGGCCAGGTGCTCATGAACGGGATGGCGATCGGGAAGTCGGTGAAGCTCGAGGCGGACGCGATGCTCGAGGTCACGATCCCGGAGGAGAAGGTCTTCGAGGTGGAGCCCACCCCGGTGGAGGGCTTCGAGATCGTCTACCAGGACGCGGACGTGATCGTGGTGGACAAGCCGGTGGGCGTGGCGGCGCATGCCTCGCCGAGCTGGGAGGGCCCCACCGTGCTGGGTGCGCTGCTGGCTGCGGGGTACCCGATCACCACCTCGGGTGCGGCGGAGCGGCAGGGGATCGTGCAGCGGCTCGATGTGGGGACGTCCGGACTGATGGTGGTGGCCGTATCCGAGATGGCCTACTCCGTGCTCAAGCAGGCCTTCCGGGACCGGACCCCCAAGAAGACGTACCACACGCTCGTGCAGGGCCACCCGGACCCATCTGCGGGAACAATCGACGCGCCGATTGGGCGCCACCCCGGTGCGGACTGGCGGATGGCGGTGCGCTCGGACGGGCGGGCGTCCATCACCCACTACGAGACGCTCGAGATGATGCCGCGGGCCACGCTGCTGAAGGTGGACCTCGAAACCGGGCGCACGCACCAGATCCGGGTACACATGAGCGCCATCAAGCACCCGTGCGTGGGAGACGTGATGTACGGCGCGGATCCGAAGCTCGCCACCCGGCTCGGGCTGAACCGGCAGTGGCTGCACGCTGTGGAGCTCGGGTTCGAGCACCCGCGCTCCCGCGAGTGGGTGACGTTCACGTCCGAGTACCCGGAGGACCTCGCCCGGGCCCTCCAGATGCTGCGGGGGTGAGCATGGCCGAGGTACGCGTGGTGGACGTGGTGGACGCGGCGGGGCTCGATGAGGCGTGGGCCATCCGGTTCGAGGTGTTCGTGGACGAACAGGCCGTCCCCGTGGAGGAGGAGGTGGATGCACTCGACTCCTCTCCGGGCACCTTCCACGTGCTCGCCTACGTGGACGGCGTTCCCGCGGGAACGGGCCGGGTGTTCCCAGACGGCGTGCCGGGCAACGTGCACGTGGGCCGTATGGCCGTGCGCGCCCCGTTCCGTGGCAGCGGCGTGGGCGCCGCGCTGATGGCGCACCTCGAGGGGATCGCGGTGGCCGAGTATGCCGTGGCTGGCGCGGACGGGCGCCTCACCGTGGTGGTGGCCCTCTCCGCCCAGGAATCCGCCATGGGCTTCTACTCCCGCCTCGGCTACGAGGTGGTGAGCGGGAAGCGCTACCTGGACGCCGGCATCTGGCACCAGGACATGGCGCGCACGGTCACGGTCTGAGTCCAGGTTCCGCTGAGGGTGCACCATAAGTACCGCGAGGGTGCGCGAACACCCCGGACCCCGCCGCCGATCGCGACACGCCGGGACACGCCCGACACGCGTGGTGACGGCGCGGCGGGAGGTGCGCCTCGCCGTCGGGAAAGGCAAGGCGACCTAGACTGATCCGCATGTCTGCCGCCACCGATTTCGCCCACCTGCACGTCCACACCGAGTACTCGATGCTGGACGGTGCGGCGAAGCTGGAGCCGCTGTTCAAGGAGGCGCAGGCGCTCGGGCAGAAGGCGCTCGGGATGACGGACCACGGCTACCTGTTCGGGGCCTACGACTTCTACCGGACGGCTCAGAAGTACGGGATCAAGCCGATCATCGGGGTGGAGGCGTACCTGACTCCGGGAACGTCCCGGCGGGACCGGAGCCGTGTCACGTGGGGGACCGAAGCACAGAAGAACGATGACGTCTCCGCGCGGGGGTCCTACACGCACATGACGCTGTGGGCGGAGGACAACGAGGGCCTGCGCAACCTGATGCGGATGAGCTCGCTGGCCTCGCTGGACGGACAGTGGGGCAAGTGGCCGCGGATGGACCGGGAGCTGCTGCAGAACTACTCGAAGGGCCTGATCGCCACCACGGGCTGCCCCTCGTCCGAGGTGCAGACGCGCCTGCGGCTGGGCCAGTTCGACGAGGCGGTGAAGGCGGCCGGGGAGTTCCAGGAGATCTTCGGGCGGGAGAACTTCTATGTGGAGCTGATGGACCACGGTCTCGAGATCGAGCGCCGGGTGCTGAAGGACCTCCTCGAGGTGGCGAAGAAGATCGATGCGCCGTTCGTGGCCACGAATGACTCGCACTATGTGAGCCCCACGGACGTCAACACCCACGCGGCGCTGTTGTGCCTGCAGTCGGGGACCACGCTGCACGATCCGGACCGCTTCAAGTTCGACTCGGACACGTTCTACATCCGCCCCTCCCACGAGATGCGCGCGTGGGCAGACGAATTCCCTGGCGCCGCGGACAACACGCTGCTGATCGCGGAGCGGTGCGACGTCTCCTTCACCACCGCCTCCCAGGGCGCGAACTACATGCCCCACTTCCCGGTTCCGGCGGGTGAGGACGAGGCCTCCTGGTTCGCGCGCGAGGTGGGGGAGGGCCTGAAGAACCGCTACCCGGACGGCGTCCCGGAGGAGGTGCGGGCCCGCGCCGAGTATGAGGTGGGCGTGATCCTGCAGATGGGCTTCCCCGGCTACTTCCTGGTGGTCTCCGACTTCATCCGCTGGGCGAAGGAGCGGGGCATCCGGGTGGGCCCGGGCCGTGGCTCCGGCGCGGGCTCGATGGTGGCCTACGCCCTGGACATCACGGACCTGGACCCGATCGAGCACGGGCTGCTGTTCGAGCGGTTCCTCAACCCCGAGCGCGTCTCCATGCCGGACTTCGACGTGGACTTCGATGACCGCAGGCGCGATGAGGTCATCGACTACGTGATCGAGAAGTACGGCCAGGACCACGTGGCCCAGGTGGTCACGTTCGGCACCCTGAAGCCGAAGGCGGCCCTGAAGGACGCCGCCCGCGTGCTCGGCCACCCCTACGCCGTGGGAGACGCCCTCACCAAGGCGATGCCGCCGGCGGTGATGGCCAAGGACATCCCGCTGGACAAGCTCTTCGACCCCACCCACGAGCGCTACGGCGAGGCCGGCCAGATGCGGGAGATGTACCAGGACCCCGTGAACCAGGAGGTCATCGACCTGGCCACCGGGCTGGAGGGCATCAAGCGGCAGTGGGGCGTGCACGCCTGCGCCGTGATCATGTCCTCCGAGCCACTCACGGACGTGATCCCCGTGATGCGCCGCCCCTCCGACGGGGCGATCATCACCCAGTTCGAGTACCCGCTGTGCGAGGACCTCGGACTGCTGAAGATGGACTTCCTGGGCCTGCGCAACCTCACTATCATCACGGACGCGCTGGAGAACATCGGGAACAACGGCAAGGAGGTCCCCGATGTGGACCACCTGCCCCTCGATGACCGGCCCACCTACGAGCTCCTCTCCCGCGGGGACACGCTCGGGGTCTTCCA
>CAZTOM010000247.1:0-3612 GCA_964615555.1 uncultured Actinomycetaceae bacterium | reverse complement strand
CACCGCAGCCCGCAACGCAGCCCGCCCCTCCCTCCGCACCCCACACCCCACCCTTAATCGGCTGTTGCCGATTTCCGTCGGAAAGATAACGACGGAAATCGGCAACAGCATTGGCCGGGTGGCCGGGTGGCCGGGGGCCGGGTGGCCGGGTGGGCCGGCCGGGTGGGTGGGTAGGTGTCCCCCGGGTCAGAAGGCCGGGATGACCTCACCGTTCGGCCAGGTCTCCTCGATGTAGGCGCGGACCTCCTCGGAGGTCAGCAGCTCCACCAGCTTCTCCACGGCAGGCTCGGAGCCCTCGCCGGCCCTCCACGCCACGATGTTCGCGTACGGGTTGTCCTCACCGGACTCGAGCACGATCGCGTCCTCGGTGGGGATGAGGCCCGCGTCCAGGGCGTAGTTGCCGTTGATCACGGAGGCGTCAACGTCGGCCAGGGTGGTGGCGAGCTGGGCGGCATCCAGCTCCACGAGCTCGATGTTCTTCGGGTTGTCACCGAGGTCGTAGATGGTGGGATCGGCCACCGACGGGTCGAGCGTGAACACGCCTGCGTCCTCGAGCAGCCAGAGCGCGCGCGCCTGGTTGGAGGGATCGTTGGGCACGGAGACCTTGCCGCCCTCGGGAAGGTCGGCGATGTCCGTCAGGGTCTCGGAGTACACGCCGTAGGGCTCGATGTGGATGCCCACCGAGTGCTCGATCTCGTAGCCGTTCTCCTCCACCTGGGTCTCGAAGTAGGGCACGTGCTGGAAGTAGTTCGCCTCGAACTCGCCGTCGGAGAGCGCGAGGTTGCCGAACGGGTAGTCGGTGAACTCCACCACGGTGATCTCGAGGCCGGCGTCGGCGGCCAGGTTGTCCTGGATCCAGTTGAGGATCTGGGCGTGCGGGACGGGAGTGGCGCCCACGGTGATGGCGAGGGTCTCGCCGGAGCCGGGCTCCGCCGTCGTGCCGGTGTCAGCGGTGCCATCCGCACCCGCCGTGCCAGCGGTACCGGTGGGGTCAGTGGTCCCGCCGTTGCCGCCGCATGCGGCCAGGGTCAGCGAGAGCGCCGCGACGGCTGCCGCGGTGGTAAGAATCCTGGACTTGCTCATGATTGTTGTTACCTTTCGATTTGTTCGTACTGCAGAGAAGTTCGTGGAGGCGCCTCATCGGCGATTCGGTCTCCGGCTGGTGTCAGCGCCTGCGGTGGTCCACCAGCCGGCTGAGCATGTCGCCCGCGAACTGGAAGACCATGACCATCACGAGGATGCCGCCGGTGGAGATGAACACCACGTCCCACATGGAACGCAGGTAGCCCTGGTTGTAGGCGAGCTGGCCGAGGCCGCCCGCGCCGATCGCGCCCGCCATCGCCGTGTACCCGATCAGGGTCACGATCAGCACGGTCACGTTCTGGATGAGCGCCGGGAGGGACTCGCGCACCAGCACGTCCCACATGATCCGCGGCTTCGTGGCGCCCATCATCAGCGCGGCCTCCACCTTGCCCTCCGGCACCTGCGAGACGGAGGTCTCCACCAGCCGCGCGAAGAACGGCACCGCCGCGATCGTGAGCGGGACCAGCGAGGAGTACCACGTGATGCGCGTGCCCACGATCAGCAGCGTGAGCGGCCCCACCAGGAACAGCAGGATCACGAACGGGATCGAGCGGCCCACGTTCACGATCGCGCCGAGCACCTGGTTGAGCACCCGGTTCGGCGCGAGCCCCTTGGGCGCGCTCGCCACCAGCGCGAGCCCGAGCGGCAGCCCCAGGATCACCGTGAACAGCGTGGAGAGCACGGTCATGTTGAAGGTGTCGATGGCCTTGGGCCAGAACTCCATCTGGATGTAGCGGTTGTTGAACCAGGTGTCGTCCGCCAGCGGCACGACGGCGGCGCTCACCTTCGCCGTGCCCAGCGCGAGTGCGTCGCTCACCTCTCCTGCGCGTGTGGCGACGGCGGCGCTCACCCCTCCTGCGCGCGTGGCGACGGCGGCGCTCACCTCTCCGGCGCGCGCTGCCAGTGCCGCGAGCGCACCTCCCGTCACGGTCATCAGCGCCTCCCCTGCACGTTGACGCCGGCGTCCTTCAGCCCGCGGGCCAGCCGCTCCACGTCCCCGCCGCGTGGGGCGGAGAGGGCCACGCGGCCCACCTGGGTGGTGCCGAGGGTCTCGAAGGTGGCGGCGGTGATGTCCCCGCCGAGCTTGGCCACCACGTCGAAGACGCGCGAGCCCGTGGGCTCGCCGGGGGTGGAGGTGAAGAAGATGTCGATCACGGCGTCCGCGGTGTCCGGGACGGGCGGGAGCGGGACCAGGGCGCGGGAGAGGCGGGTGGTGGGATCGGCCACCACATCGGAGATGCGACCGGTCTCGGCCACGCGGCCGTGGTCCAGGAGGGTGACGGCATCGCAGGCGCGGCGGACCACCTCCATCTCGTGGGTGATGATCACCACCGTCACGCCCAGCCGGTCGCGGATGTCCCGGATGAGGTCCAGGATCGCGGCCGTGGTGGTGGAGTCCAGGGCGGAGGTGGGCTCGTCACACAGGAGGACGTCCGGTTCGGCGGCGAGCGCCCGGGCGATGCCCACGCGCTGCTGCTGGCCGCCGGAGAGCTGGGTGGGGTAGGCGCCGCCGCGGTCCCCGAGCCCCACGAGGTCCAGGAGTTCCTGCACGCGGGCGCGGATCTGCGCCTTGGGGGTGCCGGCGATCGAGAGCGGGTAGGCGATGTTCTCCGCAGCGGTGCGCTGCTCGAACAGGTTCACGTGCTGGAAGACCATCCCGATGCGTCGGCGGGCGTGGCGCAGGCCCTTGTCCGAGAGGGCGGCGATGTCCTGGCCGCCCAGGTTGATGCTGCCCGAGGTGGGGCGCTCGAGGCCCGTGAGGCAGCGCACCAGGGTGGACTTGCCGGCCCCGGAGGGGCCCACGATCCCGTGGATCGTGCCCTTCTCCACCGAGAGAGAGACGCCGTCCAGAGCCACGACGTTGCCGTAGACCTTCCGGACGTCCTGCAGAGTGATCACGTTTCCTCCATCGTTCCCGGCATTAGCACCGTCTCTGCCGCCTGCCGGTTGTCCGGTCAGGCCCCAGATGGTTGCTGCAGCTTCAACGAGCCAGGTCTCTCAGCTGCTCTTGATGGCGCACGGTTGTGCACTTCGAACGCTAGTGCACGCGCGCGCCCGGAAGCCAACCCGTCTCAGGTGTCCCCGCTCACACCCCGCCCGCTCCCCCACTCACCCATGGGGCTGTTGCCGATTTGCGTCGTTATCCGGCCGGCCACCGGCCAGCGTGCCAGAATCACACCATGGACTCCGCAGCGTGGCAGATCACCGATCCGCAGCCCGACTACCTTGGCGAGCCGTGGGTGGCCCGCACCATCGCGGTCACTCCCTCGGTGAAGGCCCCGGGCGCGGACCGGGCCGTGATCGTGCACCACCGGGACAACGAGTCCCGCCAGCCCGCCACCCCAGACCCCACCCCCGAGGACCCCACCCCGGACACCACCCCCGCCCCCACAACCCTCAAGCGCGCCGCCCTGTTCCTCCCGGGCCTGGGCGATTCCTTCTTCCAGACCGATCACGCCCTCCAGTGGATCGATGCCGGCATCGAGTTCTACGGCCTGGACATGCGCGCGCAGGGCCGCGCCTCCGCCC
>CAZTOM010000246.1:0-3616 GCA_964615555.1 uncultured Actinomycetaceae bacterium | reverse complement strand
CCGCATAGACTCGCAGCGTCACCGAGTCAGAAGGAAGGCACATGACCACCGATCTCACCCGCGATTTTGCTGCCCAGGTTCGGGCCATCTCCGGGAGGCCCGTCCCCGCGTCCACGCCGTTTGACATGTGGGCTGGGCTCTCGGCCGCCATCGTGGACCGGGTTGCGGGCGCATGGGAGGCCAGCGAGCAGGCCTACGCCGCCACCCGCCAGGAGCACTACTTCTCCGCGGAGTTCCTGATGGGCCGGGCCCTGCTGAACAACCTGTCCAACCTGGGCCTCGTGGACCAGGCCCGTGAGGCCGTGGGTGCGTTCGGGCAGGACCTCTCGGTGATCCTGGAGGAGGAGCCAGATGCGGCGCTCGGCAACGGGGGCCTCGGCCGCCTCGCCGCCTGCTTCCTCGATTCGTGCGCCACGCTGGAATTGCCGGTGCGCGGCTACGGCATCCTCTACCGCTACGGCCTGTTCAAGCAGCTCTTCGAGGGCGGCTTCCAGACGGAGCACCCGGACCCGTGGATGGAGGAGGGCTATCCCTTCGTGATCCGGCGCCAGGAGGAGACCCAGATCGTCTCCTACAACGACCTGACGGTGAAGGCAGTCCCCTATGACATGCCGATCACCGGGTACGGCACGCAGAACGTGAACACACTGCGCCTGTGGAAGGCCGAACCTCTCGAGGAGTTCGACTACCAGGCGTTCAACTCGCAGCGCTTCACCGATGCGATCGTGGAGCGGGAGCGTACGAGCGACATCTCGCGGGTGCTCTACCCGAACGACACCACGTACGAGGGCAAGGTGCTGCGCGTGCGCCAGCAGTACTTCTTCGTCTCCGCCTCGCTGCGCGACATCCTGGACAACTACGTGGCCCAGCACGGGGATGACCTCACCGGCTTCGCCGAGTTCAACGCGGTCCAGCTCAACGACACCCACCCGGTGCTCGCGATCCCGGAGCTCATGCGCCTCCTGCTCGATGAGCACGGCCTGTCCTGGGAGGACGCCTGGGACGTGGTCACGAAGACCTTCGCCTACACCAACCACACGGTGCTCACGGAGGCGCTGGAGACGTGGGAGACCTCCATCTTCGACCGCCTCTTCCCCCGCATTATGGAGATCGTCCGCGAGATCGACCGCCGCTTCCGTGAGGAGATGGCGGGCCGCGGGCTGGACGGCGGCACCATCGAGCGTATGGCCCCCGTGACGGGTAACCGCGTGCACATGGCGTGGATCGCCTGCTACGCGTCCTACTCCATCAACGGCGTGGCTGCCCTCCACACGGAGATCATCAAGCGCGACACCCTCCAGGACTGGCACGCGATCTGGCCGGAGCGGTTCAACAACAAGACCAACGGCGTGACCCCGCGCCGCTGGCTCCACCAGTGCAACCCGCGCCTCTCGGCCCTCCTCCACGAGGTCACCGGATCGGACGCGTGGGTGAAGGACCTCTCCGTGCTCGCGGAGCACACGGACGTGGATGAGTCGGTCCTCGCCCGCCTGAACGAGATCAAGCACGCCAACAAGGTGGACTTCGCCGCGTGGGTGGCGGAGCGCGAGGGCATCGAGATCGATCCGGAGGCGATCTTCGACGTGCAGATCAAGCGCCTCCACGAGTACAAGCGCCAGCTCCTGAACGCCCTGTACATCCTGGACCTGTACTTCCGCCTGAAGGACGGCGAGGCGCTCGACCTCCCCAAGCGCGTCTTCATCTTTGGCGCGAAGGCGGCCCCGGGCTACGTGCGGGCGAAGGCGATCATCAAGCTCATCAACACGATCGCGGAGCTGGTGAACAACGATCCGGACGTGAACGAGCGGATCAAGGTGGTCTTCATCCACAACTACAACGTCTCCCCCGCCGAGCACATCATCCCCGCCGCCGAGGTTTCCGAGCAGATCTCCACCGCCGGCAAGGAGGCCTCGGGTACCGGGAACATGAAGTTCATGATGAACGGAGCCCTCACGCTCGGGACGCTCGACGGCGCGAACGTGGAGATCCTGGACTCCGTGGGGCACGAGAACGCCTACATCTTCGGTGCCACGGAGGAGGAGTTGCCCGCGCTGCGGGCCAGCTACGATCCGCGCCAGCACTACGAGAGCGTCCCGGGCCTGAAGAGGACCCTGGACGCGCTCGTGGACGGCACGCTGGATGACAACGGTTCGGGCTACTTCCACGATCTGCGCAACTCCCTGCTGGAGTGGGGCTACGAGATGCCGGACGTGTACTACGTGCTGGGCGATTTCGAGTCCTACCGCCAGACCAAGGACCAGATGGCCCGCGACTACACCGACCGCCTCGGCTGGGCGCGCAAGTCCTGGGTGAACATCACCCTCTCCGGGCGCTTCTCCTCGGACCGCACCATCCAGGACTACGCCCGCGAGGTCTGGAGGGTCTCCCCCACGCCCCAGGGCTGAGCGCGCGGCCGCCGGTCCCACGCGGCGCACCCGCGCGCACCCGCCAGGCGCGCCGGTCCCCGGGCAACTCATCTCCGACGGGCGGGGCAGGGTGGCAATACGCCACTTCGCCCCGCCCGTCGCGGCGTGACGGTACCTTGGATGCTGTGAGTACGCGTCCTGAGCCCCCCACGCCCGCCACCTCCGCCAGCCCGTCGACGGCGGAACCCACCTCACCCGCCGCAGCACCTCCCGCCGAGCCCACCATCACCTCCGCCGCAGACGCGGTGGCCGCCCGCCCGATCGGCCGGATCCCGGTGACCGAGGTGTTCCCCGTGGTGGAGGACGGCATGTGGCCGGCCAAGGCCACCGTGGGTGACCCGTTCCCGGTGCGAGCCACCGTGTTCCGTGAGGGCCACGATCTGTTCTCCGCCACCGCGGTGCTGGTTGCCCCGGACGGCACCGAGCACTCCCGCGCGCCCATGCGCGAGGTCCTCAAGGGCCTGAACCGCTACGAGGGCTGGCTGTGCGCCGATGCGCCGGGGCTCTGGCAGTTCCGCGTGGAGGGCTGGAGCGATCCGTACGCCACCTGGGTGCACGACGCCACGATCAAGGTGGACGCCGGCGTGGACGTGGAGCTCATGCTCACGGAGGGCAACCTCCTCATGCTGCGCGCCGCGGAGCGCGATGAACTGGACGAGGAGGACCGCGCGGTCCTCACCGGGGCCGCCGCCGTGCTGACGGACGAGGACCTGGATCCGCGCGAGCGCCTGGACGCGGGCCTCTCGGACGCCGTGGTGGACGTGCTCACCCGCACCCCCTACCGCACCATGGTCTCCCCGTCCCGCGCCTACCCGCTCAAGGTGGACCGGCAGCTCGCCCAGACGGGCGCGTGGTACGAGATGTTCCCCCGCTCGGAGGGCTCCTACTTCGATCCCGCGCAGGGCGGCTGGGTCTCGGGCACGTTCCGCACCGCGATGCCCCGCCTGGAGGCGATTGCGGACATGGGCTTCGACGTCGTCTACCTCACCCCGATCCACCCGATCGGCACCACGAACCGCAAGGGCCGCAACAACTCGCTGCGCGCCCGTCCGGGGGATCCGGGCAGCCCGTACGCGATCGGCTCGGAGGACGGTGGGCACGATGCGATCCACCCGGAGCTCGGCACGTTCGAGGACTTCGATGCGTTCGTGGCCCGCGCGAAGGAACTGGGCCTCGAGGTGGCCTTGGAC
>CAZTOM010000245.1:1370-3620 GCA_964615555.1 uncultured Actinomycetaceae bacterium | reverse complement strand
GATCTGGAGATCAACGAGGACGCCTACGAGGTGCGCCGCGGCGGCCAGCTCATCCAGCTCGCCCCCACCGAGTTCAAGCTCCTGCGCTACCTCGTGATCAACGCGGAGCGGGTGGTCTCCAAATCGCAGATCCTGGACCACGTCTGGGAGTACGACTTCATGGGGGACCCCAACATCGTGGAGTCCTACATCTCCTACCTGCGCCGCAAGATCGACACCCCGGGCCGTGAGCCGCTGATCCACACCCGCCGCACGGTGGGCTACATCCTGCGCCGGGAGCCGAAGGAGTGATCCGTTCCTGGTGGATCCGGGTCCCCCTGGTCGGCCGGCTCACCGCCGCCGTGGTGGGGCTCCTCTCGTTCGGCCTGATCACGGGAACCGCCGCCATGGTCCTCTTCCTCCAGGACCGCCTCATCCAGCAGGTGGACGAGCAGCTGCTCGCCACCTCCCGCGCGATCGTCAACACCGCGGCCCTCGAGCAGATCTCCCGCGGGGAGATGGACTCCGGGCTCGTGCCCTCCAACTACTTCGTGCTCATGCAGGACCCCACGTTCGGCCGGCCCACCGAGTGGACTCCGGAGCACACCCTCGAGGAGTACGGCCGCCCCGATCTGTCCAACTACTCCTTCCCGCTCGCCACCACGGAGGACGCCCGCTCCCAGAACGTCCCCAACACCGAGGACGGCGCCCCCTGGCGGGTCATGACGATTGCCACCCAGGCCGGGGGCGCGCCCGCCCCCACCGGGATGATGACGATCGGCCTGCCCCTGCGCTCGGTGGACCGCACCCTGTCCGTCTTCCTCCAGCGCGTGCTGATCGTGGACCTGCTGGTGATCACGCTCGGCGCCCTCATCGGCTCCCTCGTGGTCACCCGCGCCATGCGCCCGCTGCGCCAGATCGAGGTGGTGGCCGGCCGCATCGCCACCGGCGACCTCACCCAGCGTGTCCCCCAGACCCATCCCCCGACCACGGAGGTGGGCTCGCTCGCACGCTCGCTCAACATCATGCTCACCCAGATCGAGCGCTCGTTCGCGCACCGGCAGGCCTCCGAGCGCCGCATGCGCCGTTTCGTCTCCGACGCCTCCCACGAGTTGCGTACGCCGCTCGCCACGGTCCGGGGCTACGGGGAGCTCTACCGGCTGGGCGGCATCCCCGAGGAGGAACTGCCGCGCGCCATGGGCCGCGTGGAGTCCGAGGCCACCCGTATGACCGGGCTCGTCAACGACCTGCTCGTCCTCGCGCGGCTCGATGAGGAGCGGCCCCTGAACCTGGACGAGGTGGACCTGGTGGTGCTCGCCGCCGACGCCGGGGCCGACCTACGCGCACTGGACCCAAGCCGGCCGGTCGCCGTCGTGGGGCTGAACGAGGAGCAACTGGAGCCCGTGGTGGTGCTCGCCGATTCGGACCAGCTCCGGCAGGTCCTGACCAACCTCGTGGGCAACGTGGTGCAGCACACCCCGGCAGGCACGCCCGTGGAACTGGCCGTGGGGCGGACGGAGGACGGCGCCGTCGTGGAGGTACGGGACCACGGGCCCGGGGTGCCGCCGCAGGACCTGGAGCGGGTGTTCGGGCGGTTCTACCGCACGGACGTCTCGCGTTCGCGGGAGTCGGGCGGCACGGGACTCGGGCTGGCGATCGTGGCGGCCATCGTGGCGGCACACGGCGGGACCACGCGGGCGATGCCCACCACGGGCGGCGGGCTGACGGTGCGGGTGACACTGCCGTGCCAGGAGCGGCCAGCGAACGGGAAGCGGGAGCGCGGGTCGGGCCGGGCCGGACGCGGTGCGGACGGGAATGGTCGCGGCGAGCCGCGCGGTGCGGATATGAACGGACGCGGTGGCGGAGGCCAACGCGGCGGTGGAGAGGCCACCGGACGTGGTGGCGGGGGCGCGGGGGCAGTCGTAGAGTAGGGCCGACCCAGACAGCCCAAAGGATGTGTGCGCATATGCCAGGTGCACCGGCATGGTTGGTGCCCGCATTCGTGCGGAGCGTGAGCGCGATCGGGGCCACGGCGCCGCGGGAGGTGCTCGAGGCCGAGGGCGAGGCGCTCGTGGAGCGGTGGTCCACGCCAGACAGGTACTTCCACGGGATCCCCCACCTCACGGGCGTGCTCGAACGGGTGGACACGCTCGCCCACGAGACCCACAACCCGGACCTCGTGCGTGTGGCGGCGTGGTACCACGGGGCGGTGTTCGACTCCTCGATGCTGCGCCACTACCGGCGCGCGGCCGGGGAGAACAAGCCGGAGTC
>CAZTOM010000245.1:0-1270 GCA_964615555.1 uncultured Actinomycetaceae bacterium | reverse complement strand
GACTACGTGGAGGCGCGGATCGCGATCGCCACCCGGCTGCTCGCCCGGCCCGCGCTGTTCCTCAGCCCGCTCGCGGCCTCGTGGGAGCACCCGGCACGCCAGAACCTGGAGGCGGAGTTGGTGCACCTGCGCGCCGAGCTGGAGAAGCTGCCGGAGCAGGAGGAGGCGCCGGCGCAGGAGGAGGTGCCGGGGCGGGAGGCGCCGCCGGAGCGGCCGGAGGAGCCAGGGTCGGAGGAGCTGCCGGAGCGGGCGGAGGAGCCAGGCGAGGCGGCCGAGGTGGTGGGGATCCCGTTCGAGGACCGGCCGCGGACGGAGACGCCGGCCGAACAGTACTCCGGGATGGAGCAGGACCCGATCGGGCCGAGCACGATCCCAAAGCGGGTACCGGCGGCGGAGAAGCTGAGGGAGGCCACGCGCCGTTCCCGTGCAGGATTGTCCACAGACCCCGCCGAGGCACCGGACTCCACAGGTTCGCTGTTCCGCCCCATCGACCTGTAGCGGGCCGCCGTAGCGTCTCCTGCACCGGACCACGGGAAGGAGAAACGGACATGAAGTACTCGGTCGACTCACAGGAAGTGGGCCTCGCCGCCCTCAGGACCCGCACCACCGCGGCCAACATCCAGAGCGAGGTGGCCGCCATGATGGGCAACCTCGGCGCGCTGCGCTCCTCCTGGACGGGCAGCGCCTCCGTGGCGTTCGATGAGCTGGCCCGCCGCTGGCAACTGGTCCAGGCCCAGGTGGAGTCCAACCTGCAGCAGATCTCCCAGGCCCTGGACGCCGCCGCGATCACCTACGAGGAGACGGAGCAGGCCACCGCGCGCCTCTTCTCCTCGTAGCAGCCGCGTGGGGCGGCGTGGGGAGCAGTGGCGGTAGCCCCGCCCCGGCCGGGCCCGGGAAGCCGCGTGGGGCGGCCCGGATCTCTCCAGGCCGCCCCACGTTGGCGAATGATCGGTCAGATCAGTACATGCCAGCCATCTCGTCGCCACCGGCCGGGGCCGCGGGGGCCTTCTCCGGCTTGTCGGCCACAACGGCCTCGGTGGTGAGGAACAGTGCGGCGATCGAGGCGGCGTTCTGCAGGGCAGAGCGGGTCACCTTGACCGGGTCGGCAACGCCGGCCGCCATGAGGTCCTCGTACTCGCCGGTGGCGGCGTTGAGGCCCTGGCCCACGGGCAGGCCGCGCACCTTCTCCGCCACAACCACGCCTTCGAGGCCAGCGTTCACGGCGATCTGCTTGAGCGGCGCGTCCACGGCCACGCGGACGATGTTGGCG
>CAZTOM010000244.1:166-3642 GCA_964615555.1 uncultured Actinomycetaceae bacterium | reverse complement strand
TCGCGGATGCGGCGGTGGCGCTCCAGGACCGTCCTCGTGGGGGCTACCAGGACCTCGGAGACGGAGGAGCGCACCTGTTCGCGTGCGGCATCGGAGTACCGGCGTGCGATCGCGTCCGCCTCGTGTGCGCGCACATTCACTGACCTCCAGCCGAAGAACCCGGCAACGCCCAGGAGGAGTGCGACACCTACGAGGGTGGGGGCCGTGGGCCAGTCGAGCATCGAGCCGAGCACGAGCACCAGGACGGCGAGCCCGAAGGCCAGCAGCGTGCCGCCCAGCAGGGAGTCGGCCGCCTTCACGCGCGCCGGCGGGGCCGGTACGGACTCCACCGCGGCACCGAGGGTGTGGGTGAGCGTCTCCACGCTGGGCAGGTGGCGGTCCACCTCCCCCGCCCATGCCTTCGGCAGGCCGTGCTTGGCGTGGCCGGCCCACCCGGATCCGATTGCGGCCACGGCCGCGCGCGCCGGCGCCTCGGGTACCGCGATCGGGGCCCCACCCAGCCGGGAGAGGGAGCGTTCGATGGACTCTGCCACGGCCTCGGTCCCACTGGCCCTCACGAGCGCGTCCACGGTGGGGGCCACGGACTCCTCGCTGAGTTCGGGCTCCGCCGTGCCGAGCCGGCGCAGCAGCCAGCGGGCCACGCCGCCCACCTGCGCCCGTGCGGTGGAATCGGCGCTGGACCCGGAGGCCACGGCCGCGGCGATCTGGGAGCGGACCTGCCCGATCCCCTCCCCGGAGGGGACGGACATGGTGATCACGGGCGAGTTTCCGAGCCCGCCCTCGTCGAGGATGCGACGGACGTCGGCCTCCACCGTGGCCAGGCCCTCCTCGGTGAGCGTGTCCGCGTGGTTGATCGCCACCACCATCGCATCCGAGCGCACGGCGAGGGGCCCGAGGTAGCGCTCGTGGAGCACGTGGTCCGCGTACTTCTGGGGATCTACCAGCCACACGAGCAGGTCCACGAGCGGTACGAGCCGGTCCACCACGGAGGCGTGGTCCTCCCTGATCGAGTCCTGGTCGGGCAGGTCCAGCAGGACGAGCCCCTCGAGGTCCTCCTCTGCGCTGTGGGTGAGCAGGGTGTCGCGCACGATCCGGTCGGCCGGCTCCACCCCGAGGTGGTCCAGCAACTGGTCCGGGGGCGTGCCCCAGGTGCAGGCGGCGGGCCGGCGCGTGGTGGGGCGCAGCACGCCCACCTCCGCGAGGTCCGAGTGCGTGAGCGCGTTGAAGAGGCTGGACTTGCCCGATCCGGTGCCACCCACGAGCGCCACCACCGTGTGCTCCCCCACGAGCTCGCGGCGCCACAGCGCCTCGGAGATCTGCTGCTCCGCGAAGTCGAGTTCGGCGGCCGGGAGGATGCCCCGGGACTCCTCGATCGCGGAGCGGACGCGGGCGGCTGTGGTGTGCAGGTCCATCAGCTGGCTTCCTCCAGTCGGGCTGCGAGGGCGGCGAGCCCGGACTCGGCCTCCGCGTCGGGGACCGCGCGCAGTGCCTTGAGGTACGGCTCGGCGGTGGACCCGATCGACTGCCGGGCCGCGGCCAGGAGGGACTCGCGCGCAAGGCGGGTGACGTCGTCGGACAGGAAGTGGGAGACGGCGGTGGCGGCCCCGCCCACGCCACCCACGGCCGCCACCACGAGCGCGGCGATGCCGGGCGCCTCGGCGAGGGAGGCGAGCGCGCCCACCTTCTCGCGCTCGGCGTCCAGGAGGCGGTCCACCTCGCCGTGCCAACCGTCGACGGCGGCCTCTGCCTTCTCGCGTGAGGCTGCGGGTGAGAGGGGCTCGAGTCCGTCCAGGAGGCCAGCCGCGTCTGCCTCTCCCCACTCGCGGTGGATCCGTCCGGAGGCGTCGTGGATCGCGTCGGCAAGGAGGGTGACGATGGCGGCGTCCACGTCGGAGGCGAGCCGGGTGAGGGCCTGGGTGCGGTCGCGCACGGCGCGCGGGTTCGCGGAGGCGCGCGATCCGGGAATGGAGAAGGGGGCGAGCACCATGCCGGCGGGCGCGAACGTGGCCCACCGCGTGGTGGGGGCACCGGCGGCGCACTGGCCGGTCTCAATGGCGTAGGCCACGTCCGCCTGCGGTCCGCGCAGGCCCTCGAGGGTCTGGGTGCGCAGGGCGGAGGCGGCGAAGCGCTGGTCGGCGAGGCCGGAGACGATGTCGCGCACGTTGGCGGCGAGTGCGCCCCACGCGCCGGCGGCGGTGCGCCGGATGATGCCGCGGGCCTGGTGGCGGCCGGTGGCGGCACGCAGCCACTCGCGCAGGGGCTCCACCTGCTCCTCCGGGAGGAGGCCCTCGTGGGGCCCCAGGTCCGGGATGAGGAACATGGGGGCGTTGCCGAGCCCGATGCGGTCCAGCCTCCCCAGCAGGTCCGCACGCACCTTCTTGCGGGCAGCTGCCGGGACGCGGTTGAGGACCACCGCGAGCTGGAGGCCGCGGTCGCGGGCGCGGATCACCTGGCTCCATGGGATCATGTCCCCGTACCGGGCGGCCGTGGTCACGAGGATCCACAGGTCCGCCGCCTCCAGCAGGCGCGTGGCCTGGGCACGGTTGGAGCGCTCGAGGGAGTCCAGGTCCGGGGCGTCCACCAGCACGATGCCCGGCGGCACCTCCGGGGAGGCGACGGAATCGGCGAGGTCCCGCAGCGGCACCGAGTGCACCGAGGGGTGGTGGGCGGCCACCGCCCGGCGGGTGGTGGGACGCAGCACACCGGACGGGGAGACGTCCTGGCCCACGAGCGAGTTCAGCAGCGTGGACTTCCCGGCGCCGGTGGGGCCCCCGAGCACCACCACGGCCGGGGTCTCCCCATCCGCCACGCGCGGCAGCAACTGGGAGGAGACCTGGGTGAGGACGCGCTCACGGATCTCCCGGTGCTCCGCCACTCCGGGGATCTCGAGGGGGAAGGTGAGCGCCGAGACGTCGCGGTGGAGGGAGTGGAGCAGCCCGACGGCATCCGCTGGCCGTGCAGCGGTCGAACCCTGTGCCATCCAGCCTCCTTTCCTGGGGCCAGCCTGCCCGTCGCAGGGGCTGCGGCAAAGCGCGCGCGCCGTGCGAGGGGATGATTGCCCGCACCGGAGCACTAGAATCAGTGGCAGGCCCTCATAGCTCAATGGATAGAGCGCCGGACTTCTAATCCGTCGGTTGCAGGTTCGAGTCCTGCTGGGGGCGCAGACGAATAATGTACTCCCGCTTCGCGGGCCCGTGGCCTAGGCTTCCCGGCAGGGCGCCCGCCCACCACGTGAGCGAAGGTCGAGCCGATGAACCAGTCCACGCCGCAGCAGCCCCGCCCGCAGCAGCCTCCCGGCCAACAGCAGCCACCGGGCGGGCCGCCGCGCGCCCCCCAGCCATACCCCCAGGCCCAGCCCTACCAGCAGGGCCAGCACCAGCCGGGCCCGGGCTACCCCCAGGGCCAGCACCAGCCGTTCCAGCAGGGCCAGCACCAGCCGTTCCAGCAGGGCCAGCACCAGCCGTTCCAGCAGGGCC
>CAZTOM010000244.1:0-66 GCA_964615555.1 uncultured Actinomycetaceae bacterium | reverse complement strand
AGCAGTACCCCCAGGCCCAGCCGTATCCACAGCCACAGCCGCAGTTCTACGGCCCCCCGGGCCAGC
>CAZTOM010000243.1:0-3663 GCA_964615555.1 uncultured Actinomycetaceae bacterium | reverse complement strand
GAATAACCTACTATCCCGTGGTGGCGGGTGCTGGAGACGCCACTCCTGCACCCGCCTCGTTGTATTGGGCGAGGGAGGTGTTCTTATCGCCCCGGCACCTCAGATGGAAGGCGGCATGCTTTCGACTCGGATATCCCCTCGTCCGAAATCGCCAAACCTCTCGGCGGCAAAGTCGAGGAGGGCTGCGGCGCGGGGCGTGAGTTTCATGTCCTCGTGCCAGATGCCTACCACGTGGGAGACCGTTGCGGGTGGGTCGAGCGGGCGGATGGCGACGGGTCTCCCCTCGAGGCTCATGGGGATGGCGTTCGGCCGGGACATGATGAGCCCGTAGCCCACACCGCGTCCGACGATGGCTTGGACAAGGCTGATCTGTGAGACCCGGGCAGCCACTCGGGGCTGTATGCCGCGCGCCGCAAACGCATCGGCGACGTTTCCGGTGCCCGGAGTCGCGTCGTACTGGATGTAGGGCTCGTCAGCGAGGTCAGCCAGGTCAACAGTCGGCGCATCGGCCAGCGGATGATCTGGTGGCAGGTGGACCTCGAGTTCTGTGGCATAGATCTTGCGGCGGCGGTAGCCGACTGGAAGAAGGACGGTGTAGACGAGAGCCACGTCAAGGCGTCCGGCTTCGAGTGCCTTGAGTAGCTCGTCGTTGGAACCCACCATGACGTCGAGGCTCACGCCTGGGTGCCTCCCGGGGAAGCCCTCGAGGATTTCGGGTAGCACGTTGGCGGCAAAGCTGGAGAAGCACCCCAGCTTCACGGGCCCCCGGAGTTCTTCTCCTCGGGTGACACCAAGGACGAGTTCGCGGGTGTCGCGGACGATCAGGCGAGCCTGCTCCGCAAAGTGCTGGCCCGTGGGGGTCAGGGTGAAGCCCCGCGCTTTGCGGCGCACGCAGAGGTGTTCGCCCACAGATGTCTCGAGCGCCGTGATTGCTTGTGAGAGCGCTGATTCCGAAATGTGCAGGTGCGCCGCCGCCTCGCTGAGAGTACCGAAATTTGGCAGGGTGGCGAACAGTTCGAGCTGCCTGAGAGTCACGTCGCCCATCGTCATCTCCGTAGACGCAATCTTAAGTTGGGTCAAAGTATATCTTCTAAATTCTGCGATTTACATGTAGAGGCCAGCCGTGCAAACTCATTCCAATGCCAAGGGCGCCACAACCAGCGGGCCATACCTGTCCGAGCTGGCAGGGGGCAGATCACCCGAGCTGGGCGAGCGCACATCGGTTCAGAGGAAGGAGCAGAGGGTGACAATTCGTAACGCCAGAATCGCCGTGATAGGCGGAGGCATGGGCGGCCTGACCGCTGCGATTGCGCTTACCAGAATCGCGGAAGTTGACGTCACCGTGTTTGAGCAGGCACGCCAGTTGGGCGATGTGGGTGCGGGTGTCACCGTTGCCCCCAACGGTCAGCGGGTGCTGGACAAGCTGGGCGTACTCGAACTGGTTCGTAACGCGGGCGCGGTTCCTGACGGCCACGGTGTCTACCAGGACGCTATGGGCAATCTGGTATCCGAAGCAGCGTGGGAGGACTCCGCGAGGCAGTATCGGAATATCGGGATGTACCGTCCTGACCTGGTCCACGTTCTCGCAGCGGAGGTTGAACCCGAGACCATCCGGCTGGGGCACCGCTTGACATCGATCGAGCCCACGGACACGGGGGTTCGCGTGCTCTTCGAGAATGGTGAGCAGGACGAGTTTGATGCCGTAGTTGGGTCGGACGGTATCCACTCGGTGGTGCGGGACTCCCTGGTCCACGTGCCCGAGCCGGTCTACTCCGGCTACATGGCGTACCGCGGAGTACTCGATGCGAGCCTGCTGCCAGAGGACTGGCCCATGATTAGCCAAGTCTGGATGGGAGAGGGCAAGCACTTCATGTGCTACCCGCTGAAGCAGCGCAAGCTCTTCAATTACGTCGGATTCGTGCCAAGTGAGCGGCCACTGAAGGAATCGTGGTCAGCGCCGGGGCGGGTGGAGGAGCTCGCCGCCGAGTTCGCAGGGGAGCAGTGGGATCCCAAGCTCCAGGACTTCATTCAGCTCATCGACAAGACCTTCTGGTGGGGCCTGTACGACCACGAGCCCTTGACGAACTGGTCACGTGGACGGGTCACCCTGCTCGGGGATGCCGCCCACACGATGCTGCCCCATGCGGGCCAAGGGGTGAACCAGGCAATAGAGGACGCCATCACGCTCGCATTCTTCCTCCGGGAGGCCGGAGGGCTGGACGAGATCGCCGAGGCATTCAGGCGCTATACGGCGATTCGAATGCAGCGCACGGCAATCTTGCAGCACGCATCCCGAAGGAGCGGTTCGCTGTTCGACGCCCAGAACGAGTTTGAGGACATCAACAAACGCGATGCCGATCTCCGTGCGGGCCGTGACTTCCGCCGGAGCGTGATCTTCGATTTCGATGCGGTGGCTGCTGCCGAACGCGCACTCAAGCGGTACAGGAGGGACTGATTCACATGACATCTATCAGCATCATTGGAACCGGCAAGATGGGTTCGGCCATCGCCGAGGTCGCCGCGCGAGCGGGCGCGGATATCCAGATCATCAGGCGGCGAGCCGGAGCAGGATCCTCACTCGAGCGTTCCGATGCGACCTACGCGATGGTGGGAGACGAACTCACGGGAGAGCTTGTGGTCCTCGCGGTTCCGTATGAGGCCTACCCGAGCATCCTTGAGCACTACCGAGATCGGCTCGCGGGAAAGGTCGTCATCGACATTGCGAATGCCATCGACTTCACCACGTACGACGAACTCCAGGTCCCGGCGGACTCATCCACGGCGGCGGAGCTCTCGAAGGCACTGCCGGCGGATGTGAGAGTGGTCAAGGCATTCAATGTCAACCTGGGCGACACACTCAGTGCGGGTACCAACGGCACCACGCGGACTACTGTCCTGTATGCGGGGGACGATCCAGAGGCGAAGATTGCTGTGTCCAGGCTGGTGGAAGCGGCCGGACTTCGCGGCGTTGATGCTGGCCCACTCTCCCGTGCCCGGGAGCTTGAGGCGATGGGCTTCCTTCAAATCGTCCTGGCGGCGATCGGAAAGACACGCTACGAGTCGGGTTTCACCCTGCTGCCCTAACGGAGCCGCGGGAGAGCATCGTCTCCTGCGGCACAATTAAAACTGGCCGCCGCGCTTTGTGACTGGGCAGCGAGCAATCGCCAATGCCCCACCTTTGTCCACTGCGCGGCGGCCACCTCGTTCCCTCCCATCACCCGCGCCTCACGGGGCCGTGTTCCGCCACCAGCCGAGGCGCGCAACCAGCACACCAGCACCCCACACCACCCCCATATCCTCTTAACCCATGACCAGCACGCCCGCCATCGTGATCGCCGTGATCGGTGCTGTCCTCATCCTGATCGGCGGGTGGGGCTGGTGGGGCGGGTGGACCACCTGGATCTACACCCGCCAACGCCGCTTCGGCTGGATGCCCCTGTTCATCATCGGCAGCGGGGCCGCGATGGTCGCCCTCGCGGCCGGGTTGGAGATCCAGACCTCGGCGCCCTCCGCGGAGGGTTACGCAATACCGTTCTACGTGGCCGCCCTGGGGATCTTCGCGGCGGGGGTGGTCTTCTTCCTGGCCGGCGTGCCGTACGCCCTCCTTCCGCGCTGGATCCGCCGCCGCGTGGACGCCGGGGATCCCGTCATCCAGCCCTACCT
>CAZTOM010000242.1:0-3696 GCA_964615555.1 uncultured Actinomycetaceae bacterium | reverse complement strand
GGCGGTGGCGATCAGCGTCTTGGAGGGCACCACGTCCGTGAGAACCGCGGCCCCGCCGAGCCCCACGCTCTCCACGATGGTCACGTTCGCGCCGAGCTGCCGTCCCACGAGGGCGGCCTCGTAGCCACCCGGTCCCCCGCCGATCACGACGACCCGCGATCCCTTGCGGGTGGGAGAGCCTCCTGAGGACTCGGGAATGGTGGGGGCGGCGGGGGGGATTCCTGGAGTGGGCACGGCCCCATTGTGCCCTACCTGCGGCGATCCCCGTGGGGTTCTCCCGGCCTCGGCTGTGGGGCGCGTGGGAGGGACGGGGCGCTGCGGATGGGCTGCGGGGCGCACGGCGTGGGGGCTGGGCTGCGGCGCGCGATGGATGGGCTGCGGGGCGCACGCCGTGGGGCGCGCCTTGCCGGTAGCGTTGCCATCATGACCGACGCAGCTCTCACCCCCGGCTCCCCCGCGCCTGGTTCCGCGGCCCCCGGCCCGGACACCCCCGGCTCCCCCGCGCCCGATCCGTTCGCGGACCCGGGCACCGATCCGTTCGCGGACCCGGGCACCGATCCCTTCTCCGTGGCCGCGGCCGCCGCCACGGAGATCGCGAGGCGCGCGGGGGTCGAGCGGCACGAGGTGGCCCTCGTGCTCGGCTCCGGGTGGGGCGGCACCACCAGTGCACTCGGCGAGGTGGTGGCGGAGGTCCCCGCGCATGAGGTTCCCGGGTTCTCCCGGCCGGCCGTCCACGGGCACGGCGGGAAGCTCACCTCGGTCCGGGTGGGAGAGACGGGCACCCACGCCCTCGTGATCTCCGCCCGCACCCATTTCTACGAGGACCGCGGCGTACGCGCCGTGGCCCACGGGGTGCGCACGGCCGCCGAGTGCGGTGCCCGCACCGTGGTCCTCACGAACGGCTGCGGCGGGCTGCACCCCGAGTGGGTCCCCGGCACGGTGGTCCTCATCTCCGACCACATCAACCTCACCGGCGCCTCCCCGTTGGAGGGGGCCACGTTCGTGGACCTCACGGACCTGTACTCCGCGCGCCTGCGCCGGATTGCCCACGAGGTGGACCCCTCCCTCCCGGAGGGCGTCTACGTGCAGTTCCGGGGCCCCCACTACGAGACCCCCGCCGAGGTGGCGATGGCCGGCCGGATGGGTGGGGACCTCGTGGGTATGTCCACCACGCTGGAGGCCATCGCGGCCCGCCACGCCGGGCTCGAGGTGCTCGGAATCTCGCTTGTCACCAACCCCGCCGCCGGCATCTCCCCCGCCGCCCTCTCCCACGAGGAGGTCATCGCTGCCGGGAAGGCTGCCCAGGACCGGATCGGGACACTGCTTGCCACCATCACCGAGAGGATCGCCACCGCATGACCTTCGACGCCCACGAGATCGAGTCCTGGATCGCCGCCGATCCCGATCCCGAGACCCAGGCGGAGATCCGCTCCCTCCTGGACCGCGCCGCCACGGACGAGGCCGCCGCGGCCGAGCTGGCGGACCGGTTCTCCGGCACCCTCGCGTTCGGTACGGCCGGCCTGCGGGGGGCGCTCGGGGGCGGCCCCAACCGCATGAACCGCGCCGTGGTCATCCGCGCCGCGGCCGGCCTCGCCGCCTACCTGCGCGAGAGGGTGGGGGACGACTTCCACGTGGTGATCGGCTGCGACGCCCGCTACGGCTCCGAGCAGTTCGCCCGGGACACGGCCGCCGTGGTCACGGCCGCGGGGGGCCGCGCCCAGCTCCTGCCCGCCCGCCAGCCCACCCCCGTGCTCGCGTTCGCGGTCCTCCACCTGGACGCCGACGCCGGCGTGATGGTCACCGCCTCCCACAACCCCAAGGAGGACAACGGCTACAAGGTCTACTTGGGTGGGCGCGCCACCGAGGACGCAGGCCGCGGGGTGCAGATCGTCTCCCCCGCGGACGCGGACATCGCCGCCCAGATCGCCGCGCAGCCCCCCGCCTCCGAGGTTCCCCTCGCCCAGGAGGGCTGGGGCGTGCTCGGGGACGAGGTCCGCCAGGCCTACCTGGACCGCGTGGTCTCCCTGGTCCCCAAGGGGCGCGCCGCCGGCGTGCGGATCGTCCACACCGCCATGCACGGCGTGGGCGGCGAGACCATGCTGGAGGCCTTCTCCCGCGCGGGGTTCGACGACGTCCACTCGGTTGCCGAGCAGGCGTCACCCGATCCGGACTTCCCCACCGTCACGTTCCCCAACCCGGAGGAGCCCGGCGCCCTCGACCTCGCCCTCGCGCTCGCCGAGCGGGAGAACGCGCAGCTCATCATCGCCAACGATCCGGATGCGGACCGCTGTGCCGTGGCGATCCCGGTTTCGGGGGGCTGGCGGCAGCTCTCCGGGGACGAGGTGGGCTGGCTGCTCGGCTCGCAGGCGGGCTCCTACGCCGCCGCCGCGGGTACGCGGGGCACGCTCGCGTGTTCGATTGTCTCCTCGCGGATGCTGGAGCGTATCGCCACGGGCCACGGCCTGGACCACCAGTACACCCTCACGGGCTTCAAGTGGATCTCCCGGGTCCCGGACCTGGTGTTCGGCTACGAGGAGGCCCTGGGCTACTGCGTGGACCCGCGCGCGGTGCGGGACAAGGACGGGATCTCGGCGGCCATCCGGCTCGCCCTGCTCGCCTCCCAGTTGGCGAACCAGGACCAGACCCTCGCGGACCAGTTGGACGCGCTCGAACGCAACCACGGCGTCCATGCCACCCTCCCGCTCACGATCCGGGTGGAGGACCTCTCCGTCATCGCGGCCGGGATGGCCACGCTGCGCCAGGCGCCTCCGCAGGAGTTGGCAGGATCTCCTGTCACGGAGGCGGTGGACCTGTCCACCGGCGGCTGGGGCGGCCTGCCCCCCACGGAGGGCCTCTACTACCTCACCGAGGCGAACGACCGCGTGGTGGTGCGGCCCTCGGGCACGGAGCCGAAGCTGAAGTGCTACCTCGAGTCGATCGTGGAGGTCCGGGAGGACGCCTCGGACGAGGAGTTGGCACGCGCCCGTGCGGCAGCCCGCCAGCGCGTGGAGGCCGTGCGGGACGACCTCCAGGCGCGCCTCGGGGCCTAGTCCTAGTCCTCGAGTTCGGCGAGGATCGCCGCGCTGGCCGAAAGGCCGAGCCGGGTGGCGCCGGCCTCCACCATCGCCTGCGCGTCCGCGGCCGTGCGGATGCCGCCGGAGGCCTTGACGCCCAGGCGCCCACCCACGGTGTCCGCCATGAGCTTCACGGCGTGGGCACTCGCGCCGCCCGCCGGGTGGAAGCCCGTGGAGGTCTTCACGTACTGGGCACCGGCCCGCTCGGCGGCCTCGCAGCACGCCACGATCGCCTCGTCCGAGAGGGCGGCGGACTCGATGATGACCTTCAGCAGCACGCCCTCGGGCATCGCCTCCCGCACCGCGCGGATGTCCGCCTCCACGGCCTCGTAGTCCCCGCTCACCGCAGACGAGACGTCGATCACCATGTCCACCTCGGCCGCGCCGTCGTTTGCGGCGCGGGCCGCCTACGCGGCCTTGACCGCGCTCTTCACCGCGCCGGAGGGGAAACCGCACACGGTGGCCACCACCAGGTCCCCCGTACCCTCCAGCGGGAGGCGGATCGGGGAGACGCACACGGCCTTCACCCCGAGTTCCCGGGCCTGCGCCACGAGGGCGGCCACGTCGTCCGCGGTGGACTCGGGCTTGAGCAGGGTGGGGTCGATCATGGCGGCAAGCTCGG
>CAZTOM010000241.1:0-3718 GCA_964615555.1 uncultured Actinomycetaceae bacterium | reverse complement strand
TTCGACCTGCTGCTCTCGCTGATCTCGCGGCACCGGCTCGACATCACCGAGGTGAGCCTCGCGCGGGTGACGGACGAGTTCATCGCGTACATCTCCGCGGACTGGGACCTGGGGCAGGCCAGCGAGTTCCTGGTGGTGGCCGCCACACTGCTGGACCTAAAGGCGGCGCGCCTGCTGCCGCGTGGGGACGTGGACAGCGAGGAGGACCTCGAGCTGCTCGAGGCACGGGACCTGCTGTTTGCCCGCCTGCTCGCCTACAAGGCGTTCAAGGAAGTGGCCGGGGAGATCGAGGCGCGCCTGCAGGTGGAATCGCGCAGGCGGCCCCGCGCGGTACCGCTGGAGCCGCACTTCGCGGCGCTCCTGCCGGAGCTGGTGTTCTCCGTGGGGCCGGAGGGACTCGCGGCGCTGGCGGCCCGTGCGCTCGCGCCGAAGCCCGGCCCGCCGCAGGTGGCGCTCGACCACCTGCATGCGCCCGAGGTCTCGGTACGCGAGGAGGGTGCGCACGTGATGGCGCGGTTGCGCCGGGCGGGGACGATGACGTTCCGCTCCCTCGTGGCCGACGCCAGCGGCCTGAACGTGGTGGTGGCCCGGTTCCTCGCCCTGCTGGAGCTCTTCCGCTCCGGGGCGGTGGCGTTCGAGCAGGCGGAAGCCCTCGGCGAGCTCTCGGTACGCTGGAGCGGCGGGGATCGCGAATTCGAGATCGGGCAGGAGTTCGACGAGGATGGCGCGGGCCCTGCCGGGGATGCGGGCTCCGGCGAGAGCGTAGGCCCTGCCGGGGATGCGGGCTCCGGCGAGAGCGTAGGCCCTGCCGGGGACGCGGGCCCTGCCGTCAGCACTGTCCCCACCGGAGCGGGGGAGGAAGAGGAGTGATGGACACGTCCTTCGAGGCGGTACCGGACGACGCGCTGCCCGAACAGCAGCTCGCGTCCCTCGAGGCCATCCTGATGGTGGTGGATGAGCCGGTGGCCGCCACCACGCTCGCCGCCACGCTCGGCCTGCCCACGGGGCAGGTGGAGGAGCTGCTCGCCGAGCTCGCCGCCGACTACCGGGGGGAACGCGGCGGACGGGCACGCGGCTTCGAGCTGCGGGAGCTGGCCGGCGGGTGGCGCATCTACTCGAACCCGGACCTGGCGGACGTGGTGGGACGGTTCATCGTGGCCGGCCAGACGGCGCGGCTCACCCAGCAGGCACTCGAGACGCTCGCAGTGGTGGCCTACCGCCAGCCCGTCTCGCGCGGGGGCATCTCCGCGATCCGCGGCGTGAACGTGGAATCCGTGATGCGGACGCTGCTCACCCGCGGGCTAATCGAGGAGGTGGGCCTGGACGAGGCCTCCGGGGCCGTGCTGTACGGCACCACCAGCGAGTTCCTCGAGCGGCTCGGCCTCGGCTCCCTCGAGGAACTGCCCCCGCTCGCCCCCTACCTGCCGGAGCTGGACCAGCTCGGCGAACTCGAAGGAGACATGAGATGACGAGCCCACACCCCGAGGGGGAGCGGCTGCAGAAGGTCCTCGCACACGCGGGCCTGGGATCGCGGCGCGCCTGCGAGCAGATGATCGCCCAGGGCCGGGTGGAGGTGAACGGCTCGCTGGTGGTGGAGCTCGGCACCCGCGTTGACCCCACGCGGGACGAGATCCGCGTGGACGGCTCGCGCGTGGTGGTGGACGATTCCCACCTGACCGTGGCCCTCCACAAGCCCGCCGGCGTGGAGTCCACGATGTCGGAGGAATCGGAGAGGCGGACGCTTGCCGAGTTCGTGGGCCGCTACAACACGCGCCTCTTCCACGTGGGCCGGCTGGATGCCCCCACGGAGGGACTGATCCTGCTCACCAACGACGGCGAGCTCGCCCACCGCCTGGCCCACCCGAGCTGGGAGGTCCCCAAGACCTACCTCGCCCGCGTGCGCGGCCGCGTCCAGCGCGGGCTGGTGCGCGAACTAAAGGCCGGGGTGGAGCTCGAGGACGGACCAGCCGCTGCGGACTCGGTGACCATCCGGGAGGTGGGTCCGAACGCCTCGATCGTGGAGCTCGTGATCCACGACGGCCGCAACCGGATCGTGCGGCGCATGTTCGACGCCGTGGGCCACCCCGTGGAGCAACTGGTGCGCACCCAGGTGGGCCCGATCCGGCTCGGGGACCTGAAGGCCGGGCGATCCCGCGTGATCTCCGGGGCGGAACTGCGCTCCCTCATGGACGCGGTGAAGATGTGATCGTGGTGGCGTGGTGAGGAGCGGCCCTGGCGTGGTGGGCGTGGGCGCCCGTGTGGCGGGCGTGAGCGCCCGTGTGGTGTGCGCTGGCGGCCTACGGGGTGGAACGGCGGTGATGAGCTGATGGTGGCAATGGCGGCCCTGCCGGGCCCGGTGCTCGTGGTGGGCACCGGCCTGCTCGGCACCTCGATCGGGCTCGCCCTGCGCGAGCACGGCGTGGAGGTGCTACTGCGCGACACCTCGCCTGCCGCCGCGCACCTGGCCCGCGACATGGGCGCGGGACGCCTCGCGGGCGCCGAGGCGGGGGAGCCCGCACCGCTGGCGGGCCCGGTGCTCGTGGTGGTGGCCACCCCGCCTGACGTGGTGGTCCCCACCGTGCTCGGCGCGCTCGAGGAGTACCCGGACGCCGTGGTCACTGACGTGGCCTCCGTGAAGGGCCGCATCGAGGAGGCCGTCCTCGCCGGTGCCGGGGAGGCGGGAAGCCGCTACGTGGGCTCCCACCCCATGGCAGGCCGGGAGAAGTCCGGAGCAGCTGCCGCAGACGCCGACCTGTTCCACGGCCGTACCTGGGTGGTGTGCGCCCGCGACGGGGTGGCCCGGGGTGGGGTGACGCTCGTACGGGCGCTGGCCTCCGCCGTCGGGGCCGTTCCGGTGACGATGGCGGCAGCCGAGCATGACGACGCCGTGGCGGTGGTCTCCCACCTGCCTCAGGTGATGGCGTCCCTGACGGCGGCCCGGCTGGACGCCGTGCCGGGCGATGCGCTCTCGCTCGCCGGGCAGGGGCTGCGGGACACCACGCGGATCGCCGCCTCGGACCCGATGCTGTGGTCCCAGATCCTCACCGCGAATGCCGCGGCGGTGCTGCCGCACGCGGAGGCGGCCCGGGAGCAGTTGGACGCCCTCGTGGAGGCGCTCCGGCGCGCCGCGGAGGAGGGCGTGGGCGCACCGGGCGTGATGGGCACCTTTGCCGGCGTGATCGAGCGCGGGCGCGACGGCGTGACCCGCATCCCCGGCAAGCACGGCGGCGCCGCCCGGCGCTACGCCGAGGTCACGGTGCTGGTGCCGGACCGGCCGGGACAGCTCGGTCGGCTGTTCGGCGAGGTGGGCGAGGCCGGGGTCAACATCGAGGACTTCCGCATGGAGCACTCCGCCGGGGCCAAGCTGGGAGTGGCCACCCTGCTGGTGCTGCCCGCGCGGCAGATCGAGCTCACCGAGCACCTGGAGTCACACGGTTGGAGGGTGATGACATCATGAACCGACCCCTGGTCATCGCGATCGACGGGCCCTCGGGCTCGGGGAAGTCCACGCTCGCCAAGCGGCTCGCGGCCGCCTACGGGCTCGCCTACCTGGACACCGGCTCCATGTTCCGCGCGCTCACCCTGTGGAGCCTACGGCGGGGCGTGGAGCTCACGAACGAGGACGCCGTGGCCGCCGAGGCCCGCTCGTTCCCCCTCACCATGGTGATGGACCCCGCCGATCCGCGCGAGCTCCTGGGGGAGGAGGACGTGACCAGCC
>CAZTOM010000240.1:0-3720 GCA_964615555.1 uncultured Actinomycetaceae bacterium | reverse complement strand
ATTGGATCCGGAACTCTTCCCATTTTGTGGGAATATCCATCACAAACAGAATAGGTATCCAAGACGGCTAAAAGCGCAGGTCGAAGGGCCCATTTCAAATGTGGGTTGCGATGCGCAATATGCGGCCACCAGGAATTCATCGAATTTCATCGAGTGTTATCAGCCGCATTTTGGGATGTCTTGCACAGGCCTTGGTTTCAGAGAGGAATGCGCCGGGCGGCGGGGTGGCACGCGTCGCTCGTAACGAGCAGGGGCCGGGCGCCATCCCGCTGGCGGATGAACTGGTGGGCCCAGTGGGGCTCGAACCCACGACCCGCGGATTAAAAGTCCGATGCTCTGCCAACTGAGCTATAGGCCCAACGAACAATTCTACCGGCCCCGCGCGCGGCACGGCCCCCGCGTGCGCCGCACCCACGCCCGCCCACCACCCCACTGGCCCCACCCCGCCGCCCCGGCGCACAATGGAACCACTCCATCCCACCCCGAAAGGCACCATGCCCCAGCCCGTCCCACGGCCCCGGCGCCCCGCCCGCCTCGACGAGTCCCTCGCCGAGACCATCCCCGGCGCCCCCGATCCCGCCGAGGCCTCCGAGCTCGCCCACACCACGGCCCGCGCACTCGTGGAGGGTGGCCGCGGCCGCGCCGAGGACCCCGCGCTCGTCCGGCGCCTCGTGACCCTCGTGGAGGACGAGGGCATCGAAACCATCGCCGAGCTCTGGTCCACCTCGCCCGCCGAGTCCCTGCCCGGCGCCCTGTGGCGTCTCTACGTGATCCGCGAGTGGGCGCAGCGCAACCCCCACCAGGTGGTGCGCGCCTACCGCGAGGGGCTCGAGGCTGCCGAGGTGGCCCGCGCCATCGCCGGCGTGGTCATCCCACCGGGCCCCGAGGACGTCATGGAGACCACGGACCGCATCCTGGCCGGCGTCTTCGACGGCGACCTCGACGTGGCCCTCGACCGCGCCTCCGCGTTCGTCAAGGTGGCCGCCACCGGCCTCGCCCTCATGTCCGACGACGACGCCTGCCGCCGCTCGGCCTCCCAGGTGGCGCGCGCCGCCTCCCTCATGCGCACCTCCCTCGAGCTCGAGCGCGCCGCGCGCCTCGCCCGCTCCGGTGACCTCGAATGACCCCCCGCGCCGCCCCCACCCGGACCCCATCCCGCCACCTCGAGGAGGGCATGCGTGAGCAGGTGCTCGCCCTGCTCGCGCGCGTGGAGTCCCACGACGGCGTCGCCGCCGTGGGGGAGGAGGGCCTCCTCGAGTTGCGCTCACCCCACCGGGACGTCTCCCACTGGGTGCTCACCGCGCCAGCCCCGGCAGCACGTCCGCCCTCATCGAATTTCAGCGCACCCTCACCGGTCGTCGGAGCTCCCTCACCGAGTTTTGGCGCACCCCCGGCAGAGGGTGTGGTGGTGGGCTACGCCTGGAGCGATGGACGCTCCGGCGAGCTCGCCGTGGACCCGTCGTCCCGCCGCCGCGGCCACGGCAGCCTCCTCCTCGAGGCGGTGCTCGCGGCCGAACCAGCCACGGCGCTCTGGGCGCACGGCGCGCTCCCAGGCTCACTCGCATTCGGTGAGCACCACGGGCTCCACGTGACCCGGGACCTGTGGCAGATGCGCTGGGAGGTGGGCGACGTCGTCGTGGGAGACCTGCCCGCCGGGTACGGGGCGCGCGCGTTCACGGGAGCGGCGGACGGGCCGGACGGGGCGGCGCTCGTGGCGGCCAACGCGGTGGTGTTTGCCGACCACCCCGAGCAGGGCCGCTTCTCCACAGGCGACCTGGCGCGCCGGATGGGGGAGGACTGGTGGGACCCGGACCGGCTGCGGCTGATCGAGCACGCGCAGAGCGGGGAGCTGGCCGGGTTCGGTTGGGTGAAGCCGGGCGCCCCCACGGACGAGCTCTACCTGGTGGGCGTTTCCGAGGCGCACCGCGGGCGGGGACTCGCCGGATGGCTGGTGCGCGATGCCCAGGCAACCTCGGCGGCCAGGGGGGCGAGCGCCATGAATCTGTACGTGGAAGGCGATAACGTTTCGGCTATACGTTCCTACCGCGGAGCAGGCTTCGAGCTGGACTCACGAGATGTTCAACTTTCCGTGGTTCAGTAGGGGTATGACCGCGAGGTCGTTCCCCGCCGCACCCCACGAGCAGATGGATGGGCCCATGGACCACACCCCTGAGAACCACACCGCACCCGACGTGCCCGGGGGAGGGGCGATGGTGGTGCCGGGCCCCTCGCGGGACGTCCCGGACACCCCGGGCCACGGTGCGCTGATCGTGCCCGGTGCCCCGCGGGTGCTCCCCGACGCCCCGGGCCACGGCGCGCTGATCGTGCCGGGCCCCGCGCGGGACGTCCCGGACACCCCGGGCCACGGTGCGCTGATCGTGCCCGGGCGGGTCGACGACGTCGCCGATGCTGGTGCGGACGAGTTCCTCGGGGCGGACCTGGGCGCGGACTTCGCGATCGTGGGCGAGCGCCAGGCCGAGGACGTGGTGGCCGTGGACGACGAGGAGGACGAGCCCGACCTCCCGCTGCGGGACAACCTCCAGGCGTGGGAGCTGGATGACGACTTCGAGGAGGACGAGGCGGACGGGCCCCTGCCCGAGGCCCCGGACCTGGACGACCTGGTCAAGGGCCACCTGATCGACCACCAGGAGGTGGAGGACCAGCTCGAGGAGGACGAGCAGGACCTGCCCGTGGGACGGTTCGCGGACCGGGAGCTCTCCTGGCTCGCCTTCAACCAGCGGGTGATCGAGCAGGCGGAGGACCAGGACCTGCCGCTGCTGGAGCGCGCCTGGTTCCTCGCGATCTTCGCCTCCAACCTGGACGAGTTCTTCATGGTGCGGGTGGCCGGCCTCAAGCGCCGCATCGCCACGGGCATGGCCGTGACTGCGGCCTCCGGGCTCACCCCGCGCCAGGTGATGGAGGGCATCGCGCTGAAGGCGCACGAGCTGACCGAGCGGCACGCCCGCGTGCTGCAGGAGGACGTGCTGCCGCGCCTCGCGGAGGAGGGGATCCACATCCTCCACCACGGGGAGCTCGCCGCAGCGGAGCAGAAGCGGCTGGAGAAGTTCTTCCGCCAGCAGATCTTCCCCGTACTCACCCCCCTCGCGGTGGACCCTGCCCACCCCTTCCCCTACATCTCCGGGCTCTCGCTGAACCTGGCCGTGGTGGTGCGCCACCCCGGAAGCGGCAAGGAGTCCTTCGCACGCGTGAAGGTCCCGCCCCTCTTCCCGCGGTTCATCGCCGTGGACGCGGAGGGGGTGCCGCGCCGGCCGGAGGAGATCGCCTCGGATGAGACGCAGGGGGCGAGCTTCGTGCCGATCGAGGAGATCATCGCCGCCCACCTGGACCACCTGTTCCCCGGTATGGAGATCGTGGAGCACCACACGTTCCGCGTCACCCGCAACGAGGACCTCGAGGTGGAGGAGGACGATGCGGAGAACCTCCTGAAGGCCCTGGAGAAGGAGCTCTCGCGCCGCCGGTTCGGCAACGCGGTGCGCCTCGAGGTGGATGAGAAGATCTCCGACCACGTGCTGGACCTGCTCGTGCGGGAGCTCGGGGTGGGAGAGGCGGACGTCTACCGCCTGCCCGCGCCGCTCGACCTGACGGGCCTGAACGACATCCACGACGTGGACCGCCCGGACCTGAAGTACCCGAAGTTCGTGGCCGTGACCCCGAAGCGGCTGGCCCAGGTGGTATCGGCCACCCCGTCCGACTTCTTCT